>JAHDYN010000256.1 GCA_023383735.1 Gammaproteobacteria bacterium
GCACCGGATTGCGCGCCGTCTTTGCCACGGCCCAGGCCGCACCGAGCGCATCGCTGGCGCTGGTCTTGCTGAGCTGGCCCTGCTGCAGCTTCGGATCAAGGCCGAAGTTGTCGGCGATCACGCCCTCGCGGGCAGCGGCCGCCATGCCGCCCGACATGTTTTCGAAGTTGTCGAAACCGAAGGACGCGGCACCATAAAACGGCGGGGTCTTGATCAGGCGCAGCGAGATGCGCGCCTTGAAGCCCAGCGCGCCTGCATCGCCGGTGAAGAGGCCGGTCAGGTCCGGTCCATACCAGCGAAAGAACGGCACACCGTTCGCTGCCGCAGCCGAGCTGGTCCGGAGCAGTTCGCCATTCGCCAGCACGATGTCGAAAGACAGCACGGCATCGGCCGAGACGCCGAAATTCCCTGAACCGAGACTCGCGCTGTTCTGGGACATCGAGCCGCCGACCGTCGCCTTGATGCCGGAGAACGGCCCCCAGAAGCTGGTACGCAGTCCCTGCTTCGCGAGTTCCTGCCACAGCTCGGCCCAGGTCACGCCCGGCTCGACCGTCACATACATGTCGGCCGCATTGATCTCGACGATGCGATTCAGGCGCGTCGTGTCCAGCAGTATCGAATTGGGCGTCGTCGGCAGATAGCCATCGGTGTAGGACGCACCACCGCCGCGCGGCACCACCGCCACGCCCGCCGAGGTGATCGCACGCACGGCTTTCTGCAGTTCCTCGACCGTCGCCGGCTGCACCACCGCCAGCGGGATCTCCAGCTGGTTGTAGACGTCCATCGCGTAGAACGAACGGTCGGCATCGCTGGTGAGCACATTGGATTGGCCGACGATGGCCGCGAGATCGCTGAGCAGGTTGCTGGCAGACATGAACAGACTCCTGGAGATCAGATTTCCGGACCGGGTCTAGGCCACCCGTCCAGGCAGGGCCGCTAGCCTACGGCCCCACAGGGCAGTTTGGGAAGAAGGACGCGGGGCTGGTGGTCACTCTCCGGTCGTCGCCGGACGCGAATACAGTGCCGTCAGCTCGGCGACACCCAGCGTATTGGCGTTGATGTTGAAGCCCACCATTGCCGCCGTCGCCCCCGGCGGCAGATCGAGCTTCTCGACCTTCAGCGCGTGCAGGCGGAAATGGTAGCGGTGCGGCTTGTCACCAGCGGGCGGGCACGGACCCCCATAGCCCGCCGTACCGAAGTCGGTATTGCCCTGCACGGCGCCGGCCGGCATCAGCCCGGCGGCCGGATCACCGGCCCTCGCCGGCAGTCCGGCGATGTTGGCCGGCAGGTTGTAGATCACCCAGTGCCACCAGCCACTGCCGGTCGGCGCATCCGGGTCGTGGACCATCAGCGCAAAGCTCTTCGTGCCAGCCGGCGGGTTGCTCCAGCTCAGCGCCGGCGAGACGTTGTTGCCGGTGCAGCCGAAGGCGTTGTAGACCTGCGCCAATGGAATCGGCGCGCCCGGCACGAGGTCTGGACTTGTCAGCCTGAAAGCCGGCGCCGCGTCCTCAGCCAGGGCAGCACCAGAAGTCAGGCTGATCAGTACAAGCAGGGTGGCAGCCGGAAAACGCAGCATGGCAGTACTCCATGAGTGATCTGTCGACAGGGTACCTTCAGGCGCAGCCCACCTCAAAACTCCGGCGTATCTGCTCAAGCGCCTCCGGATTGGACAGCGCCGCACGATTTGTCACCGCTTGGCCGTGCAGGATCGCCCGCACCGCCAGCTCGGCCAGCTTGCCGTTGCGCGTACGCGGCAGATCGGTCACCTGCAGGATTTTTGCCGGCACGTGTCGCGGCGTGAGCGCCTGCCGGACCGCGAGCCGGATGCTCGCGCGCAGTTCCGCATCAAGCCTCAGCCCGGCGCGCAGAACCACGAAGAGCACGATCCGCTCGTCGCCATCGGCACGTTCACCAACCGCCAGGCTCTCCAGCACTTCCGGCACCGTCTCGACCGCGCGATAGAGTTCCGCCGTACCGATGCGCACGCCACCCGGATTGAGCACCGCATCGGAACGGCCATGGATGATGAAGCCGCCCGAGGGCGTGCGTTCGGCATGATCGCCGTGCGCCCAGACGCCGGGAAAGCGCTCGAAGTAGGCGGCACGATACAGCCGGCCATCCGCATCGCCCCAGAAGCCGAGCGGCATGGACGGAAACGGCCGCTCGCAGACCAGTTCACCGCAGCCTTCGGTGAGTACCTGGCCCTGCTCGTCGCAGATCTCCACCGCCATGCCGAGTCCCGCGCATTGCAGTTCGCCCCGCTGCACCGGCAGCAGCGGATTGCCGAGGATGAAACACGAGATGATGTCGGTGCCACCGGAAATCGAGGCGAGGTGCACATCGGCCTTCACGTGCTGATGCACGTAGTCGAAACTTTCCGGTGCCAGCGGCGAACCGGTGGACAGCAACGTGCGCAGGGCGTGCAGGTCGAAATCGCGGCCCGGACGCAGGCCAGCCTTGTCATTGGCGGCCAGATACTTCGCGCTGGTACCGAAGATCGTCACGCCCTCTTCCGCAGCCATCCGCCACAGCGCGCCGGCATCCGGCCAGGTCGGCGAACCGTCATAAAGCAACAGTGTCGCGCCGCTGGCGAGGCCGCTGACCAGCCAGTTCCACATCATCCAGCCACAGGTCGTGAAGTAGAAGAACCGGTCGCTGCGCCGCAGATCCACATGCAGCAGGTGTTCCTTGAGATGCTGGAGCAATGTGCCGCCGGCGCCGTGCACGATGCACTTGGGTGCGCCGGTAGTCCCCGACGAGTAGAGGATATACAGCGGGTGATCGAAGGGCGTGGCCACATATTCCAGCGGCCCGGCAATCGCCGTCAGCGCCTGCCAGCTGATGGTGCGCGGAATCGTGCCGCTGCCGGGGCTGTCATCAGGCGCTTCCACGAGGTAGGGAATCATCACCACCGCGTCCAGCCCGGGAAGACCGCACGCAAGCCCGGCCACCACCGGCCGCACATCGATGTGCTTGCCGGCATGGCAATAGCCATCGACGGCCAACAGGAGCTTTGGCGTGATCTGTGCAAAACGGTCGAGCGCGCCGGCGGCACCGAAATCCGGCGAACTGGCCGACCAGATCGCCCCGAGGCTGGTTGCAGCCAGCATGCCAACCACCGCTTCGATGCAGTTCGGCACAAAGGCCGCAACCCGGTCACCACGCTTCAGTCCCAGACGCCGGAAACCGGCCGCCGCGCGGCTGACTTCGTCGGCGAGCTCGGCATGGCTCAATTCGCGACGCCGGCCGCTTTCGTCACGCCAGATCAGCGCCGGCTCAGCATCGCGCCAGCGCAGCAGGTTTTCCGCAACGTTGAGTTCGGCGCCGGAGAACCAGCGCGCGCCGGGCATCTGCCCACCCTGCTCCAGTACACGGTTGGGGCTGCGCCTGAAGCGCAGATCGCAGAAGCCGGCAACCGCCGCCCAGAACGCCTCGGGATTGTCGATCGACCAGCGATGCAGGCCGGCATGGTCGCTGAAGACGGCACCGTGCCGGACCCGGACCCGCTCCATGAAGCGGGCCAGGTGCGGCTGGCGACCGGGTTCAGCCACCGATGTAGAACATCTCGACCTTGTCATCCTTGCGCTGGCTGGCG
>JAHDYN010000257.1:0-1668 GCA_023383735.1 Gammaproteobacteria bacterium
TCGACTGCAGTCACGGCAACTCGAACAAGGATCCCTCGCTGCAGCCGCTGGTGGCCCGCGACTGCGTCGAGCAGATCGTCAACGGCAACCGGTCGATCATCGGCCTGATGCTCGAGAGCAATCTGGAGGCCGGCAACCAGGAGATACCGGCCGACCGCAGCCAGCTTCGCTACGGCGTTTCGGTGACCGACGCGTGCATCGACTGGAAAACCACCGAGAAGACCCTGCACGAACTGGCCGGCCTCCTGCGGCCCGTGATGCAGGCCCGCAAGAGCGCCTGAGCCAGGCGCAGCATTCCGCGCTACCGGCAGCTCTCAGCGCAGCACGACGGTCTTGCTGCCGTTGACGAACACGCGATGTTCGATGTGCAGCTTCACTGCACGTGCCAGGGTTATGGATTCCACATCCCGGCCGATCGCAGTCAGGTCGTCCGGCGACATGGTGTGATCCGCCCGTTCAACCGTTTGCTCGATGATCGGACCCTCGTCGAGGTCCGCCGTCACATAGTGGGCGGTGGCGCCGATCAGCTTGACGCCGCGCCGGTGCGCCTCGTGATAGGGCTTGGCGCCCTTGAATCCGGGCAGGAAGGAGTGGTGGATGTTGATGATGCGCCCGGGGTATTGCGCGCAGATCGCCGGTGACAGGATCTGCATGTAGCGGGCCAGCACGATCAGTTCTGCCTTGGTGTCCCCGGCGATATCCATCAGCCGTTCTTCGGCCTCCTGCCGGGTGTCTGCCGATACCGGTATGTGGAAGTAGGGCACCTTGTGCCAGCTGGCCAGTCCGGCCAGGTCCATGTGGTTGGAGACGATGGCCGGGATCGCCATCTTCAGTGCGCCGGTTCGGTAGCGGTACAGCAGGTCGTTGAGGCAGTGGTCGTGGCGCGATGCCATGATCAGCACGCGCGGCAAAACCGCCGTATCGTGTACCTGCCACTCGATGGCGAACTTCCCGGCGATCTCGGCAAAGCCGGCGGCAAAGGCCGAGCGCGAGAAGCTGCCGTCCGGCGAGGCAAAGCGGGTGCGCATGAAGAAGGTGCCCGTGTCCCGGTCACCGAAATGGGAGGATTCCTCGATGAAATACCGGCGGGAGGTCAGGTAACCGGCGACGGCCGCGACGATGCCGATCTTGTCCGGACAGACGACCGTCAGAATGTACGAAGGCGCTGGATTGTTCATGTCATGCTCTGTATCCGCCGGCGGGAAATGGTAGCAGGATCGACGCGGCCGACGGGATTGGTCAGAATCAGGCCGGGAACAGGACCTCGCCATGAATGACAGAAAAGTCGATGAGGCCAATGCCTACCTGGCTGCCTGGCCGGACACTCGTGCGGTCGAGCTGTTGTTGCCCGATCTCAACGGCATTCTGCGTGGCAAGCGCATCAGCCGCCGGGAACTGCTGTCGCTCTGGCGCGATGGCCTCAGCTTCCCGGCCACCGGCATCCTGCTCGACAGCCGTGGTGCGCTGATCGACGGCCTTGCCTATGGCTCGGACGATGGTGATCCGGATTATGTCTGTCGCCCGGTGCCGGGTTCGCTGGTGCCGGTGCCCTGGGTGAAGACGCGCCCGGGGCAGTGCCTGGTGTCACTCGAACACCGCGACGGCCAGCCGTTTTTTGCCGATGTCCGGCACGTGCTGGCCGGTGTGCTCAAGCGTTTTGCCACGCTT
>JAHDYN010000257.1:1678-3587 GCA_023383735.1 Gammaproteobacteria bacterium
CGGTGGTGGCCGTCGAATTCGAGTTCTACCTGCTGGATGACGCATCCGGCGAGACGCCGAGGGCCAGGCAGGGGCGCGTGCCGGGTACGCAGCGTCGCCCGACCGGACCCCGCGTCTACAGCCTCGAGGATCTGCACGACCTGGAGCCCTTGTTTGCAGAGATCACTGCAGCCTGCGACATGCAGCGGATCCCGGCCGGCAGCATCGTGTCGGAGTACGGCGCTGGCCAGTTCGAGGTCAACCTGCAGCATGTGCCCGATGCCCTCGCTGCCTGCGATCACGCCGTGCTGCTGCGTCGGCTGATCCGCGGCATTGCCCGGAAGCACGGCATGGCCGCCACCTTCATGGCCAAGCCCTTCGGCGACGTCGATGGTTCGGGCATGCACGTGCATCTCAGCCTCATCGATCGCGAGGGGCGCAATGTATTTGCGCAGTCGTCGACGGGCTCCGCGTCGGACGGTTACGGGCCGGATCTCGGCCACGCGGTCGGTGGGCTGCTGGCGGCGATACCCGGGTCGCTGGCGATCTTCGCGCCCAATGCGAACTCCTACCGCCGGATCCGGCCGGGCTGTTTCGCGCCGATTGCGCCGAACTGGGGCGTGAATCATCGCCATGTGGCCGTGCGCGTTCCGGCGTCGGACGAGCAGAGCCTGCGACTGGAGCATCGGGTGGCTGGTGCCGACTGCAACCCCTACCTTGCCATGGCCGCCATTCTTGCCGGTGTACATGCCGGCCTCACGCGGAAGATGGAGCCGCCGCGCATGATCCGCGAGGGCGAGGTGATGGAGGAAAAAGTTGGCTTGGCCCCGCGATGGGAAACCGCGCTTGATGCCTTCGATGCCGACGAGCTGCTGCCGGACTATCTGGGTGCCGAGTTCTGCCGCGTGTTCAGCCGTGCACGCCGCCATGAGGCAGAGGCTTTTCATGCCCAGGTCGGCAACGTGGACTACGAGTGGTACCTGGGAACGATCTGAGCTCAGCCCGGCGGAATGATGCGGCCGGCCCCGCTGAAGTGCGTCCGCCAGTACGAGGTTGCCAGGTTGTCGAGCGAGACCTGGCTGCCGCCATTGGGGGCATGCACGAAACGGCCTTCGCCCAGGTAGATCGCCACGTGAGAGGTCCGGCTGCGGTCATTGAAAAACAGCAGGTCACCGGCCACGGCGTTTTCCAGCGCCAGCGGCGTTGCGGCGGCAA
This sequence comes from Gammaproteobacteria bacterium, assembly GCA_023383735.1. GTDB lineage: Bacteria > Pseudomonadota > Gammaproteobacteria > Steroidobacterales > SHZI01. Next base: position 2,873 of record JAHDYN010000257.1, read on the forward strand.
ACTGCCCGGCGGCCGTGCGCGGCAGGCGCAGCCCGGCGTTGGAATAGGCGTATTGCACCAGGCCGCTGCAGTCGAAACCGGCTGGCGTGCTGCCGCCCCACAGATAGGGAACCCCGACCATCTGCATCGCCGTGAAGACCACCTGTGTGCGCAACGGGTCGAGCAGGGGCACGGGCGATGAGGCATCCGGGGAGGCGGTGGGGACCGGTGTACGGGCTGCCGGCGCGGGGCTCTGCGGCCCTGCCGCACAGCCGGCGATGAAGACTGCAATGGCGCAGGCGCCCAGCGCTGCGAGCCGACACAATCGTGCGTGCAGCGGGCGCTGGTGCTGAAGATTGCCCTGGTCCCTGCTCATCCAGCCTCCCGATCCTGGGCCGAGTTTACACCGGCAAGTGCGCCGTGCCGCGCTGAAAAGCCTCACATTTGTACCTACCGGTCCCGGTTTCTCCCCTATAATTCGCGACCTTTCGTATCCCCGGCACCCCCCCCGATGAACAACTTCGTGAGCAAACCGACCGACAAGCTGCGCAATATCGCCATCATCGCGCACGTCGATCATGGCAAGACCACGCTGGTCGACAAGCTGCTGCGCCAGTCCGGCACGCTCGATGCGCGCTTCCAGTTGCCCGAGCGGGCCATGGACTCGAATGATCTGGAAAAAGAGCGCGGCATCACCATCCTGGCGAAGAACACCGCGATCACCTGGGGCGACTAC
>JAHDYN010000258.1 GCA_023383735.1 Gammaproteobacteria bacterium
CGCGGGTTGCAGCCGGTGTAAGGCTGCCGCATCAGCTCGAGATAGGCGACGATGTACTGGTCGTAGGCGCCGATACCCTGGAATTCCTGCAGCAGGTTGAAGGCGATGTGCGGCTTCCACTCGCGCACCGTCTGCCGCAACTCGGACAGCTTGTCGTACAGCCCGAGTGCACGCACGTCGTGACCGGCATTCTCGAGGAATGCCATCACATCGTACTCGGTGCGGAATGCGTCGATCTGCTGCTCGGTGTAGCCGTCGAGGTCCTCCGGCGGAACGAGACTCTCGTGCATCAGCACCAGCACCCGCCACTTCTTTCTCATAATGCGTAACGCTCCCGGCCGCGACGAATGGAGTCGAACAGGATACGCTCGAGCAAACGGAATGTTTCGCGCTTGGTGCGGCGCACGGGATGGTGCACGCAGAGATCGAGATCCCGCGTTCGCTGTATGACGATGCGCATGACGTTGTGTACCAGATAGGGATGCAGCCGCGAACGGCGGATCAGCAGGCGCTGCAATTGCGGGCGCACCTGCCGGATGAAGGTCGAAGCCGCCGGACGGTTCGGGTGACGGGAGCGCGCACCGAACACGCGCTTCAGGGGCTCGTCGTAGCGATCGGTCTCCGACGTATCGTAGTAGGAACGTTTGTCCTCGTAGTACTGACGCAGCGTCATCCGGCTGTCGCGCAACGGCTCGACATGTCTCCTGCTGCGCACCGGTGCCGGCAGGTCATGGATCTCCGTCATCACCTCGTCGACATAGTTGAGCTTGCGCAGCGCGGGCCAGTCGGCATAGTCGTTGCGCCAGGTCGAGTGCGGCGCCAGCCACACGGCGAAAGTCTCGGCGAAGTCCTCCGTCGGATGACTCTGTGCATACCAGTGCCCCAGATGCATCACGTAGCGCCGGCTGCCCGGCCGCGGCACGTAGCTGACCGGATACGGCACCGAGGCCGGACCAAAAACCTCGCGCCAGCTCTTGCGCCGGCGCAGCCTGTAGGCGGTGTCGATGGCATGCCCGGCCTCGTGGCGCAGAATGCGCCGCAGCCAGCGCAGGTTGCCACCCTCCACCTCATGCATCATGCGACGTTCGAGCCGCGTCAGGCGCGGATGTGCGAGATAAAAGGGAATGGCAATGCCTGGCACGCCATCCGGCGAAAACCACTCCTCCGACAACCAGCAATGCGGGCGAAACCGGATGCCGCGCCGGGCCAGTTCGTCATCGAGGCGCGCCAGCGCCGCCGGAATCCGGCCATGCGTGGTATCGAGGCCGAGGTCGCAGAGACGCACATCCAGCAGTTTCTCCTCGGGCAGATCAGCCCACCAGAACTGCCGGCGCATCGCCAGGTTGCGTCGCCTCTCGACGGCCGGCCGCCGCCCGCCACGCTTCTTTGCCCGTGCCGCGCCCGGCCTGGTCCGCGTGGTCTTTTTCTTCGCCATCCGACCGCTGCCAGGAACTTCGGGGCCAGTCTAGCGTCAATCGCTACGGAAGCGGAGCCATGGCGCGGACAATCGCCCGGTCGATCCGGTGTAAGGTATCCGCTCCGTCCCGCGACCAACAGTCACCAGACCTGTCTGGCAACCACGGAGAGCAAATACCATGAAGAACCGATCACTCATCGCCTCAACAGCCATCAGCGGCCTGCTGGCACTGGGCCTCGCCACCAGCGCAAATGCCGCGCAGGATGGCGCCAAGGAGAAGTGCTACGGCGTCGCAAAAGCCGCCCAGAACGACTGCGCTGCCAACGGGCATTCCTGCCAGGGTCAGGCCAAGACCGACAACGACCCCGCCGAATGGAAGTACCTTCCCAAGGGCGAATGCGAGCCGGCCGGCGGCAAGACCAGCGCACCGGGTTCGTCGATGTAATGGCCATGGCATCGGCAGCCCGGGCCGATGCCCCGCACCCGGTCCCGGCGCAAGCCGGGATCGGGCTGCGCGCCCCGCACCATCGCGAGTTCCTCGAGCGGCGGCCGGAAATCCCCTGGGTTGAGGTCCACAGCGAGAATTTTTTCGCCGACGGCGGCCGGCAGCTTGAGGTCCTTGAAGCCGTGCGGCAAACACATGGGGTCAGCCTGCATGGCGTCGGCCTGTCCATCGGCTCGGCCGATGCGCTCGACGCCGGGCATCTCCGCTGCCTGAAACGGCTGGTCGACCGCATACAGCCTGCACTGGTCTCCGAACACCTGTCCTGGAGTTCGGTTGACGGTATTTATACCAACGACCTGCTGCCGATGCCGCATACCCGCGAGGCACTGGCGCATTTCTCGGCACGGGTCAGCGAGGTCCAGGACCGCCTCGGGCGGCAGATACTCGTCGAAAACGTCTCCAGTTACCTGCGCTTTCCCGACGACACGATGACGGAATGGCAGTTTCTCGCCGAACTGGCACGGCACAGCGGCTGCGGCATCCTGCTCGATGTCAACAACGTCTACGTCAGCGCCCGCAATCACGGTTTCGACGCCGATGCCTATATCGCGGCGATACCCGTTGCGCTGATTCAGGAGATCCACCTCGCCGGCCACACCGTCGTCAGCGACGAAAGCGGCGAGCTGCTCATCGACACACACGACGCGCCAGTCACGGATCCGGTCTGGGATCTCTATCAGCGCACCGTTGCCCGGACCGGCCTGCTGCCCACGCTGATCGAGTGGGACTCGCAACTGCCGACGCTGGACCGACTCGTTGCCGAGGCGCGGCGCGCCGATGCCGTTGCAGGAGCACGCCATGCGCGCGTTGCGTGAGGCCCAGGCGGATTTTCTCGCCGCCGTCCTGGGTCGCGACCCGGCGCATGCAGCACGGTGGCCGCGTCGCCGGCTCGCTGTCTACCGGACCAACGCACGGGAGAACTTTGCCGCTGCACTGGAGGCTGCGTTCCCCCTGCTGCACGGACTGATGGGCCACGAGGAATTCCGCGCGATGGCCTGGGCGTTCCAGCGCAGTTGTCCGCCACGGTCGGGCAACCTGTTTCATTGCGGTGCCGGTCTCCCCGCATATCTCGGCACCCATCTCGCCGGCACACCGGATGCGGCACTGGCCGAAGTCGCCGGCTTCGAGTGGCTGATCCAGGAGGTGCTGGTTGCTGCGGACCAGGCGGAACGTTTTGATTTCGCACAGCTGGCTGCGCTACCGGAAGCACAACACGCCACACTGCGCTTTCGGTTTCATCCGGCCATACGGCTGCACCGTGCAAGGCTGCCGCTGTTCCGTCTGTGGCAGGAATACCAGCGACGCGGCACCCTGACCCCGACACTGCCCGAGCCCACCCCTCAACATGAACAACTGCTGATCAGGCGCACCGGCGACGGCGTCGAAGTGCATCGCCTCGAGCCTGCCGAGTTCTGCTGCCTGGATGCACTGATGCGCGGTGACCCACTGGAATCGGCAGTCGGGCAGGCATCGCCGGATGGCGACAACAGCCTCAACCCCGGCGCGCTGCTCGCATACTGGGTGTCGGCGGACGTCATCACGGGTCTGACCACGTGAAGCCGCTGCTCATGCTGTCTACAGCCGCACCGGTTAGCACCGCTACGCGCGACGCTTTGCGTTGACCTCACGCACAAAGTCGGCATCGACCATGGTCACGCCCTGCT
>JAHDYN010000259.1 GCA_023383735.1 Gammaproteobacteria bacterium
GCAACCGGCATGGTCATCCTCGGTGCCGACAAGCATATTCGCTACGTCAACCCGCAGTATGAACGGCAACTCGGCTACAGCAGCAGCGAGCTCATTGGCCAGCTGCCAGACCGCGGCCTGGACAGCCCCGATCTGTATGCAGACCTGTGGCAGGCACTCGAAGCCGGCCGGAAATGGAGCGGCCGCCTGAGCAGCCGACGCCGGGATGGCTCTGTTCTCCATGAACAGACAACAATCGCTCCGATCTGCGATGCCACAGGCGGGATTCTCGGCTATGTGGCCACGCTGCTGGATGTCTCGCACCTGCATGCCGTGGAGAAGCGGCTGCAGTACCTGGGTGCCGCAATCGACTCCGCCGACGAGTGCATCCAGATTCTGGGCATGGACAACACGGTCATCTATGTAAACCCGGCTTATGAGCGGCAACACGGTGTCCGGCTGGCCGATATCGTCGGCGCAAAGCCACCCACCATGATGAGTGCGCCGGAACCCAACAGCGATGAATTGCGCGCAATGATTGTCGCTGTCTCGCGTGGCGAATCCTGGCGCGGAACACTGAAATGCACCAGCAGTCGCGGTGAGCCCCTGACCGAGGACGTCAGCGTATCGCCGATTCGCGACAACAAAGGCATGGTGACCGCCTATCTGATCGTCAAGCGCGACATCTCCGAGAAGCTGGAGATGGAGCAGCAACTGTTGCGCGGCCAGAAGCTCGAGGCGGTGGGCCAGCTGGCGGCCGGCATCGCCCACGAGATCAACACCCCCACCCAGTACGTCGGCGACAACATCCGCTTCCTCAAGGATTCCTTCCGCGAGATCGTCGCACTCATCCAGCGCCTCAACCAGCTGCAAGGCACCGCCACCGACGGCAGAATTGCCGCCACCGAGCTCGCCAGGGTGCTGCAGGACACCGATACCGACTACCTGCTCACCGAGGTGCCGACCGCCATCGACCAGTCCATCGACGGTGTCGACCGGGTCAGCAGGATCGTGCGCGCCATGAAGGACTTCTCGCATCCGGCCACCGAGCGCACCCCGCTGGACATCAACCGCGCCATCGCCAGTACCGCTACCGTGGCCTCCAACGAGTGGAAGTACATCGCCGAACTGCAGACCGACTTCGACATGGATCTGCCTGCCGTGCCGGTCATGCCCGGCGATTTCAACCAGGTGATCCTGAACATGATCGTCAATGCCGCCCACGCCATCGGCGAGGTGGTCGGCGACGGCGGCAATGGCCGCGGCACCATCACTCTTGCCACGCGCCGGGTGCAGGACCAGGCCGAGATCCGCATCAGCGATACCGGCTGCGGCATGACGCCGGAAACCGCAGCCCGCATCTTCGATCCCTTCTTCACCACCAAGGCGGTCGGCAAGGGCACCGGCCAGGGACTGGCCATGGCGCACAACGTCGTGGTGCTTCGCCACGGCGGCACCATCACCGTGGAATCCACCCCCGGTGCCGGCACCTCCTTCATCATCCGCCTGCCGCTTGAGGTGCCCGATGCCGGCGCAGCGCCAAGCAATAGCGACAGCGAGGCTGCATGAACGGCAGCGCAGAAATGGAGAACCAGCGCATGACTCGCATACTTTTCGTCGACGATGAGCCCAATATTCGCGACGGTATGCGTCGCATGCTGCGCAGCATGCGTAATGAATGGGACATGGAATTTGCCGAAAGCGGCGAAGCCGCACTCGGCGTCATGGATGAGTGGCGCAGTGCGCGGAAACCCTTCGACGTCGTGGTATCCGACATGCGCATGCCCGGCATGGATGGCGCCGACCTGCTGGCCAGGGTCAAGGAGATCTCGCCGGACAGCGTGCGACTCATTCTCTCGGGACATTCCGATACCGCCTCGATCATGAAGACGGTCGGCACCGCCCACCAGTACCTCAACAAGCCCTGTGACCCGGAACTGCTCAAGCGCACCATCAAGCGTGCCTTTGCATTGCGCCTGCTGCTCCGGGATGAGGGCCTGCAGAAACTGGTCGGCCAGATCGGCAGCCTGCCCAGCCTGCCGGTGGTCTACCAGGAGGTCATGGCGTGCCTGCAGAAGCCCAATGCCTCACTGGGTGATGTAGGCAAGGTCATCGGCAAGGACGTGGCCATGACTGCCACGCTGCTCAAGCTGGTGAGCTCGGCTTTCTTCGGTTTGTCGAAACCGGTCGGCACCGTGGAGCGCGCCGTGGCTTTTCTGGGCCTGGACACGCTGATCACGCTGGTGCTGGCCCAGGGGATCTTCAAGGAATCGCCACCGATCAACGTACCCGGCTTCAGTATCGAGAAGCTCTGGCAACACAGCCTGGCGACAGCCGGCGCTGCGCGAATCATCGCCGGCCAGCAGGGCTGCGAAAAGACGACACTCGACGATGCCTTTCTGGCCGGCATGCTGCATGACATCGGCAAGCTGGTTCTCGCCCAGTCCATACCCGAGCAGTATGGCAAAGTGCTGGCGATGGCAGGCAACGGTATTGCCATGCATGCCGAACAGGAAATCCTGCAGACCACCCATGCAGACGTCGGCGCCTATCTGCTCGGCTTGTGGGGACTCACCGATGCAGTGGTCGAGTCGGTGGCTTTCCATGAACGACCCGCCAATGCAATGACAGAGGGCATCGGCCTGCCGGCCATCGTGCATGCCGCAGACCGCCTGGTGCATTGTCCTGATCAGACCGACCCGGATTGCGAAGAACTCGGACTTGATACCCGTTGTCTTGACGACTTCGGCATGCGTGAGCGCTGGCCCGTCTGGCAAGCAGCGTGGGCAGCCCATCTCGCGGGGGGCCAGCAATGACCGCCAGCGTTCTTTTCGTCGACGACGAGCCCAACATCCTCGAGGGCTTTCGACGTCAGCTGCGCAAGCACGTGGAAATCGACACGGCAACCAGCGGCGAAGCGGGCCTGAAAATGATCGCCGCGGGCGGGCCCTACGCGGTGGTTGTCTCCGACATGCGCATGCCGCAGATGGACGGCGCCCAGTTCCTGACCAGGGTGCGGGCGGTCAGTCCTGATTCGGTGCGGATGATCCTCTCCGGCCAGGCGGACCTGGAGTCGACCATAACGGCAGTCAACGAGGGGCACATCTTCCGCTTCCTCACCAAGCCCTGTCCGGGAGAACATCTGATCGATGCCGTGAACTCCGCGCTGCGCCAGCACGCGCTGATTCACGCCGAGAAGGAACTGCTGGAGAAAACCCTGAGCGGAGTGGTACGCATCCTCACCGAGATCCTGGGCATGACCAACCCCGGCGCCTACAGCCGGGCCATGCGCATCCAGCGCCATGCCGAGGCGCTGGTCGAGGCTCTCGGCCTGCCATTCCCCTGGGAGCTGCGACTGGCAACGATGCTGTCGCAGATCGGTTGCGTGGCGCTGCCACCGGATACGCTGACCAGGATCTATGCGGGTCAGTCGCTGACACCTGACGAGCAGGTCCTCTACGACGCCCACCCGCAACTGGCCGGCAAACTGCTGGCCGGCGTGCCGCGGCTCGAGGTCGTGGCGGAGATCGTTGCCGGTCAGGATGCGCATCAGGCACTGGACGAATTGCCGGCGGAACTGTCTGCCTGGGACACGCCCTCGCTCAG
>JAHDYN010000260.1 GCA_023383735.1 Gammaproteobacteria bacterium
GCGAGTTCCGCGCACTGTGGATCACGCGCATCAATGCCGCGGCCCGTCTGCATGGTCTTTCCTACAGCCGGTTCATGAACGGCCTGCTGAAGGCCGGCATCGAAGTCGATCGCAAGATGCTCGCTGATCTGGCGGTACACGATGCTGCAGCCTTTGGCGCTCTGGCCGAGAAAGCCAAGGCCAGTCTCAGCGCTGCAGCCTGACCAGCAATGCCCAGGGGCCCGGAGCCGGTGAGTACCTGCCCGGGCCCGGCTTCTGCCCGGGTCGGTTCCCATGCATGACATCGAGTCGCTGTTGGCGCGTGCCAGGGCGGAACTCGCCACGGCGGGTGACCTCGCGCAGCTGGATGCCGTGCGCGTCCGTTATCTGGGCAAGAAGGGCGAACTGACGGCGCTGCTCAAGCAGCTCGGTGCCCTGCCGGATGCCGAACGACGTGCAGCGGGGCAGGTGATCAACACGGCCCGCGACGCGCTGGAAACCGGACTGGGCGAGCGGCGCGCTGCGCTCGAGGCCGATGCCTTGCGCTCTGCGCTGGCGGCAGATGCCGTCGACGTGAGCCTGCCCGGTCGCGGCCAGCAGGCCGGTGGCCTGCATCCGGTCACGCAGACCCTGCAGCGTATCGAGGCTATCTTCGGCGCGGCCGGCTTTTCCGTGAGCCAGGGTCCGGAGGTCGAGGACGATTTCTACAACTTCACGGCGCTGAATATCCCCGAAGACCATCCGGCGCGCGCGATGCACGACACCTTCTATCTGCCCTCGGGCAAGCTGCTGCGCACGCATACCTCCCCGGTGCAGATACGCGCGATGCTAGCGCAGGGTGCGCCCTTGCGCCTGATCGCGCCGGGCCGGGTCTATCGCTGCGATTCCGACATGACGCACACGCCGATGTTTCACCAGGTCGAAGGACTCGTGATCGACACCGAGGTGAGTTTTGCCCACCTCAAGGCGATCCTGCACGAGTTCGTCGAGCGTTTCTTCGAGCGCCCGGCAACGCTGCGGTTTCGTCCCTCGTACTTTCCGTTCACCGAGCCCTCGGCCGAGGTGGATGTGCTGTCCGAGTCGGGGCGCTGGCTCGAAGTGCTCGGCTGCGGAATAGTGCATCCGAAGGTGCTCGCCAATGCCGGCATCGATGCGGAGAAATACACCGGTTATGCCTTCGGCATGGGCGTTGAGCGCCTGGCCATGCTGAAGTACGGCATCGACGATATCCGCCTCCTGTTTGAAAACGACTTGCGCTTCCTGCGCCAGTTCAATTGATGGGCATGCCGTGAAGTTCAGCGAACAGTGGTTGCGTGAGTATGCGAATCCGGCGGGCGATACCGCGGCGCTCGTGCATCAACTCACCATGCAGGGCCTGGAGGTCGAGAGCCTCGAGCCGGCTGCACCGCCGCTGGCCGGTGTGGTCGTTGGCCGTGTGCTCGAGGTGAAGCCGCATCCGAATGCCGACCGCCTGCGCGTCTGCCGTGTCGATGTTGGTGCCTCACCGCTGCAGATCGTCTGTGGCGCCGCGAATGTGCGCGAAGGCGGCACCTATCCCGTGGCCTGCATCGGCGCAAAGCTGCCTGACGGCACGCTGATAAAGCCGGCCAAACTGCGCGGCGAGGGTTCCGAGGGCATGCTCTGCTCGGCGACGGAGCTCGGGCTTGCCGAGAAGGCCGACGGGCTGCTGGAGCTGGATGCCGGCCTGACACCGGGCATGTCCGTCACCGAGGCGCTGCACTTCGATGACCAGGTTTTCGACCTGAAGATCACGCCGAACCGCGCCGACTGCTTCTGCATCACGGGTGTCGCGCGGGATCTGGCCGCAGCCACCGGTGTGCCATTCCGCGCGCCGGAGATCACGCCGGTTGCTGCTGCCATCGACGAAGCATTCCCGGCGGCGATCAGCGATCCGGATGACTGCCCGGTGTTGGTCAGCCGCGTGATCCGCGGTGTGCGCAGCGATGTGGCGAGCCCGTTCTGGTTGCGCGAGCGCTTGCGCCGCAGCGGTATTCGCAGCATCAACCCGGTGGTCGATGTCACCAACTACGTGATGCTCGAGCTGGGCCAGCCGCTGCATGCCTATGACCTGGACAAGCTGTCCGGTGGCCTCAGTGTCCGTCGCGCGCAGCCGGGTGAGAAGCTCCAGTTGCTGACCGGTGACGAGGCCGAGCTCGATGCGACTGTGCTCGTCATCGCCGATGGCCGCGGTGCCGTTGGCATGGCCGGCATCATGGGTGGCGCAGGCACGGCCGTGACGGAGAACACGTGCAACGTGGTGTTCGAGTCGGCGTTCTTCCGTCCCGCAGTCATCGCCGGCCGTGCGCGGCGCTTTGGCCTGCAGACAGATGCGGCGACGCGCTTCGAGCGTGGCGTCGATCCGGCGGGACAGCTTGCTGCGATCGAGCGCGCCACCGCGCTGTTGCTCGACATCAGCGGTGGCAAGCCTGCACCGGCGCGCGTTGCCGGTGCGCTGGCCGGCCAGCGTCTTCCGGCGGTCCGCCTGCGGCGTGAACGCCTGGCCCGGGTGCTTGGTCACCAGGTGCCTGATGCAGAGGTCATCGACATCCTGCAGCGGCTCGACATGCTGGTCGAGGCGCAGGGAGAGGGCTGGCTGGTACAGGCGGCATCGTTTCGTTTCGACATAGCGATCGAGGTCGACCTGATAGAGGAGATCGCGCGGATTCGCGGCTATGACCGCATCGAAGAACGCCCCGGTACGCAGACCACCCGGCTCGGTGTGGCGAGCGACAGCGTGGTGAGACTCGATCGTCTGAAAGATGTGCTGGTCGAGCGGGGCTACCAGGAAGCGATCACCTACAGCTTCATCGACGGTGCACTCGACGCGCAGTTGGCGGGTGGGGTCCAGGGCGTTCCGCTCGTCAATCCGATTTCTGCCGACCTCGCGGTGATGCGCCAGACCTTGTGGCCCGGTTTGCTCAATGCGGTTCGTCATAATCTGGCGCGTCAGCAGAACCGCGTACGTCTGTTCGAGGCCGGTGTGCGCTTCTGTCCGGAGGCGGGCGGTGCGCTCTCGGAGCAGACCGTTCTCGCCGGTGTGGTCATTGGCAATACCCTGCCTGAACAATGGGATACAAAGCCTGCTTCGGCCGGTTTCTTCGATGTGAAGGCGGATGTCGAAGCCCTGCTGCGGCTGGCTGGCGACGCATCCGGCCTGGAGTTCGTGGCCGCGGAGCACCCGGCCCTGCAGCCTGGCCAGACGGCGCGAATCCTTCGCGATGGTGCGCCGGCAGGCTGGCTCGGCGTGCTGCATCCGGCTCTGCGCTCGGCCTTCGAATTCCCTGTGCCCGCCGTGCTGTTCGAGATCGATGCAGCGGCAATCACCGGTGCGAGGCCGCGCCGCTACCAGGGCCTGTCGCGGTTCCCCGCCGTGCGTCGCGACCTCGCCGTGCTGGTGGCGAGCGATGTGCCTGCAGCCAGCTTGCTGGCCGCGGTTGCAGAGGTTGCAGGACCCGTGCTGAAAGATGTCGTGGTATTTGACATCTTCGCTGACAAACGCATCGGAAGTGGACAAAAGAGTGTCGCTTTGGGCTTGATTTTGCAGGAAACATCCCGCACCCTTACCGACGCTGATATCG
>JAHDYN010000261.1 GCA_023383735.1 Gammaproteobacteria bacterium
AGGAGATCGGGCAGAAGATCTGGCAGGCCGATCGGGTGAGCTTCGCGGGGGGCCACGATGGGCAACTGGAAATCACCTTGTTCAGCGGTGGCGAGCAGATCTACAGCATCAAGCTGAATGCCGACGAATTCCGCTGTGGCACCGACACCCTGCTGCTCGAGAATGATGGACAGATGTGGGGCGGAGCCGGTCCGCCGATGCTGCCCATCATCGCCGCAGGCTGGAGCGACGCACACAGCCTGTTCTGGAAAGGCAGCGATGGCAGCCTGCGGGCGCGCAAGCTGCGGCGCAATTCCGGCACCGTGATGCTGGCGATACCGGTCAGCATCAACGAGGAATTCTGGGCCAGGTTCAAACCCGCGGACGGCGACTGCGGACCGCGCTGAGCTTCAGGGCGCCGGGCCCGGTGTCGCGGGCACGGCTGGCGGGTACGGCAGCGGAAACTCCCGGGGCGAGGGATTGGTGTCCCAGGCGGCGTAGCAACGCTGCGGAACCAGCAAGCTGCGTTCATCGTCGCTGAAGCGGATACCCGTGCTCGGCGCGCCGAGGAAGGCAGCGCAATACGGATCGAAACCCTTGCCCATGTCGACCAGCGTCGCCCGGCTTTCAAGGCCTTCGCGATGCCAGCCGACCGGCAGATAGACATGGCAGGCCTCAAGGCTTGCACTGGTGCGGAAGGTCGTCTGCGGCCGGTCCTTCCAGTAATTTCCGGGCGTCCAGACCAGCACATCGAAGCTGTGCGTGCCCGGCAGCAGATAAACCACCTCCACCGTTCTGGGCATCGCGCCGTCCTGAACCATCGCCATATCCAGACGATCATCGATCTTCCGGATGCCGGCCTGCAGGTCGGTGGCGCCGATGCCCGTCAGCACCATGGCCATGCCGGTGGGCGTGGGCATGCGCTGCACACGCGGCCCGCAGTTCGGCAGCTGCTTCAGGCAGTCGGCATGCCCATGGCCGACCGGCAGAAAGCGATAGCTGTAGGGTATGGACAGCAGGCCTTGCCGCCGCTTGATCCACAGCGCGCCCTCGGCATCGACCGCCAGCTGCATGCGCGCCGGCTGCTCAAGCTGCGCACTGTCGACGTCGCACTGGATCGCTTTGGCCGGAACGGTGATGGAAGCGAGTTCGGACTGGTCTTCCGCCGCCCTCAGCACCAGCGAACCATCATCCTGCATCTCCAGACGCACCCGATCCGCGAAGGCCGTATCCGGCAGCGACTCGGCCATGCCGAGCGCAGCGCTGAGAATCGCGACGTAGACGCGATGCTCCTTGATCTGGTGGCCCTGGTTCTCCCATTCACCACTCAGCGCCGCACAGCCACGCAGCGGCTCGAGCACGGGATCGACCAGCGCACCCGGCACGATCGACTGGGTGGAATGCGGGGCACTCATGGTGCAACCGCCGAGCGCGAGCACGACCAAAGCCCCGGCCAGATTCCTTCCTGTCAGCCTGATGACATCGAGCATGGCGTACTGTCGCCCGCAAATACGCCTCCCGTCCACCACCGCATGGGACCCGTCTCGCGGAATGCCGCATGGATCGACGCCTTTTCGCCCATTCGGCAACGGTGGCGCTCCGGTATGCTAGCCGGAGCCATCTACCGGCCTGAGGGCCCTCTATGCCCTACTCAGTGACAAATCAGTGATAACTTTGGAAAGTTCCATACATGAAGAGCAATAGCATAATAATCAATGCCTTGGACGGTCACAAACTGCAAGGCTACCTGGTCCGCCCGGAGGGACCGCCGAAGGGCGGGATCATCGTGCTGCAGGAGATTTTTGGCGTCACCAGCCACATCCGGGAGGTCACCGATGGCTTTGCCGCCCAGGGTTACCTGGCGCTTGCCCCCGCCCTTTTCGACCGGCTGGAATCGGGTATCGAGCTCGACTACACCGCCGTCGAGGCCGGCATCGCAACGATGCAAAAGCTCAAACTGGACGAAGTCGCGCAGGACCTCGGCGCCTCGGTGGCGACCCTGCGGCGCGAACTTGCGGCAATACCCGGTGCCGGCAACAAGGTCGGTGCGGTCGGTTACTGCTGGGGCGGCTCCATCGCCGACCTCGCCGCCTGTCGCACCGATATCAATGCCGCGGTGTCCTATTACGGACGGGCGACGGTTGGCTGGCTGAACGAGCAGCCCCGCTGTCCGGTGCTCTATCACTACGGTGCGCTCGACCCGCTGATCCCGCCCGAACTCGTGCAGCAGATCACCGCCGGGCGGCCAGGCCACAAGGTGTACATTTACCCCGACGCCGGTCATGGCTTTAACTGCACCGACCGGCACGAGTTCCATGCTGCCAGTGCGGAGCTGGCGCTACAGCGCACACTGGAATTCTTCAGCCGGCACCTGGACTGAACAGCAATCCTGAACCGGAGATCCTGCATGTCTGAACCATCAAAGCCCAAGCCTGCAAACAACCTGGACCGCCGGCAGGTGCTCACTGCCGCAGCAAGCATTGCAGCCGCGCTCGGCATCAGCAGCAGCCCGTTCTCTCCGGCAGTTGCCGCCAGCAAGCCACCCCGCAGCCAGCTCACCGGCCCCTTCGACAGTTTTCGCGATTACATCCGGGCACTCGAGGAGCGCGGACTGCTGCTGCGGATCGGCCGGCTTGATCAGGACCAGTACGAACTCGCCGCCCTCACCTACCGCCTGATCGACGAATTCGGCTGGTACGGCGCGCCGGCGGTGCTGGTCGAGGAAATCAAACAGGATGGCCGCTGGATGAAGGGACCGGTGATCACCAACCACCAGGGGCACTGGGATACCGAAGCCATCATCTGGGGCAAGGAACCGGTAGCGGGAAATGGCCCGGAGACCTATCGCCAGATGATCAGCTCCCTCTACGAACTGATCGACAGTGTCAAAGGCAAACTGCCGCAGATCCCGACGAATCCCGTGCCGCGTGACAGGGCACCGGTCAAGGAGATCGTGCTGCGCGGCGATCAGGTCAACCTGCTCGACTTCGCCTTCATCAAGTCCAATCCTGCTGATTCGGCACGCTACGTAAACACCGGCGCCGTATTTACCGAAGACCCCGATCTCGGCATGAACTTCGGCACCTACCGCTGCGAAATCCAGGGACCACGGCGCATCGGCCTCAATTCGGAACCCGGGCAAACCGGCTGGAAGATGTTCACGAAGAAGATCGAGCGCGGAGAAAAAACCTGCCCGGTCTCGATCGTCGTTGGCCTGGACCCGATCGCCTGGGTCATCAGTTCCTCGCTGATCTCCAAGGGCGGCGCCGACGAACTGGCCATCGCCGGTGGTCTGCGTGGCCGCGCCGTCGATGTCATCAAGTCCGAAACCAACGACATGCTGATTCCCGCCAATGCGGAACTCGTGATCGAAGGCGAGGTGCTGCTCGACCAGACGGCGCCCGAAGGTCCGTTCGGCGAGATGTATGGCTATCTCGGCCTGAAGAAGGAAAAGAACTTCGTCATGAACGTCACCTGCGTGACGGCAAGAAAGAACCCCTGGATCCTCAACCAGTTCACCGGCGCAACCCGTGGCTTCTGCACGGCACCGCTGGAAGCCTTCTCCTTCTATCGGCTGAAAAAGC
>JAHDYN010000262.1:0-1548 GCA_023383735.1 Gammaproteobacteria bacterium
CTGACAGGCCTGTCCGGTTGCCTGCACCGAGGCACGCAGCACGATTGCGGCAGCACGGTCGGGATCGGCCGAGGCCAGCACGATGGCCGGATCCTTGCCGCCCAGTTCCAGAAACGCCGGAATGAACTGCTCTGCACAGGCAGCCGCAACCTTGCGGCCGGTGGCCACGCTGCCGGTAAAACAGATGCCGTCCGTCGCACGGATCAGGGCGGCACCCGTCGAGCCGTCGCCGGTGATGAACGCGCAGACACCGACGAGTTCGGGAAACGCCGCCAGGCTGGCCATCAGCGGCGCGATGAAACGCGGCGTCACCTCGCTCGGCTTGACGATCACGGCACAGCCGGCCATCAGCGCCGGAATCGTGTCCAGCATCGACAGCAGGAAGGGAAAGTTCCACGGGCTGATCACGCCGATCAGCCCATAGGGCACCAGCTGGGTCTGCGCGTGTATCCCGGGTGTCATCGAGGGACGTTCAGGCGCTTCGACCAGCTCTGTTGTCGCCAGCGCTGCGTTGCCCGCGACCATGCCACCCAGCGCATTGATTTCCTGCACGGCCACCAGGTGCCGGCCCGTGTCGGCAACCAGCGCATCGAGCACGGGGCCGGGCTTTGCAAGCAATCGGGCCGACCAGGCCTTGAGAACTTCGGCGCGGTGCGCCGGACCGGCCGCCGCCCAGGCCACCTGGTTCGCCCGCAGCCGGTCCGCCAGTACGGCGATCTCTGCGGCACCGACAACCGGAATGCAATAGTCGGGCTCACCGGTGCGCGGGTTGCAGACCGGCAGTTCCCGGGCGGCTGCATCGACCATGCTCAGGGCTTCCTCGCGTCGATCTTTTTCTTGAAATAGGTCCAGCTGGTCTCGTTGGGGCGCTGGTCATCCAGCGGCGGTGGATTGCGGTACTCGGGGTAATTGCGGTCGATCTCGGCTTTCATCGTTGCCGACAGATCGTCCCACTTGTCGAGCTTGCGACCGGCAGTATGGAAATACAGCATCCCGGCCCGATCACCCATCTCCATCCACGGCAGCCAGGATGACAGCCGCTGCCAGCTCACGGCGGACTCGGCCGTATCGCGCTTGCGGTTGTTGAGATCGCCGATGTCACCGAAGAAGTTGAACAGTTCGGTCGCATGGTAGGTTCCACCGACATATTGCTGATAGTTGCCGCCCAGCGGATTGGTATAGAAGAGCGGCACCGGGGTACTCAGCCACCACTGCTTGCCGATCACCTCGAACGGCAGATTGGTCGGCTTGCCATCCCGTCCGACCACCGAATAGTTGCCATTCACCGGATCGTTGGCCACCTGCATGACCTCGACGGTCTTGCCGGTCCACGGATTGGACCAGGTCTTGAGAACTTCGCCGCTCACCGGATCCTCATAGAGCAGGATTTCGCGGGTCACCAGCCGGAAATCGACCTTGCTCTTTGCATTGGCCAGCGGCCCGCAATGGCGGACATTCATGCCTTCCACCCGGAACAGCAGACGGTCGGGTTCACCCGGCACGCGGCTGTAGGCCACGCCCTTCCAGTAATAGGTCACCGGTTTGCCA
>JAHDYN010000262.1:1558-3545 GCA_023383735.1 Gammaproteobacteria bacterium
CCCTGGATGCGGCGCAGGGCTGCAATCTGTCCTTCCGGCGTTTTCAGATCCAGCGGTTCAGCACCGGCTGCAGAACCCAGCAGGACGACGAGCAAAAAGAAAAACCGCGACATGGCCTACTCCTGTGATTGAACCGTGGACTTTAGCGCCAGCCCGGGAAAACGCCAACCTGATCCGCAGCCCCGTACATGTAGCGAACAGCACACATCCCCGTGATATGCTTCGAGCACGTCGTTTTGCACTGCCCGGACTTTTTCTCTGCACACAGGGAGCCTGTCATGCCTGCAGCAACGCACCCCGCATCGAAACTCTTCGCTGCCATCCTCCTGTTCCTTCCGCTGACCCTGCCCGCTCCGGCACTGGCTGCGGACAAGCCCATCGAAGAAATCATCGTGACCGCGCAGAAGCGGGCACAGAGCATCGAGGAGGTGCCGATCGCCATCTCCGCGTACACCGCGGAAACACTGCTGGTCGCCGGTGTCGAGGATATCCGCGATCTCACCATCCTTTCACCCAGCCTTGTGCTCACCAGCACGCAATCCGAGTCGGCGGGTACCACCGCACGCATCCGCGGCATCGGCACCACGGGTGACAACCTCGGCCTTGAATCATCGGTCGCGGTCTTCATCGATGGCGTCTACCGGAACCGCAACAACGTGGCCCTGACCGATCTTGGCAAGGTCGAGCGCATCGAGGTGCTGCGCGGGCCCCAGGGCACCCTGTTCGGCAAGAACGCCTCGGCCGGTCTCATCAGCATCGTGACTGAAGCTCCGGATACCGAAGAACTGCGTGCCTACACTGACCTGAGTGCCGGCAACTACGACTACTGGCGGTTGAGCGGCGGCATCACCGGACCGGTGGCCGGTGACAAGCTGGCCCTGCGTCTCGACGGCACCGTCACGCAACGCGATGGCTTCGTCGATGAACTGTCCACCGGCACCGAATACAACGATCGCGACCGGTATCTGCTGCGCGGCCAGCTGTCCAGCCAGCTCACGGATTCGCTCAGCCTGCGCGTGATTGCCGATGTCGCCAACCACGATGAGAACTGCTGCGCAGCTGTCACCTGGAAGGCGGGTCCGACCAGTGCCCTGATCGGCCTGCTCGGCGGTACCGTGATCAACCCGGCCCGGCCCTACGATCGCAACATGTATGCCAATACCAACCGGGGCTATGACCAGGACACCGACGAATGGGGCGTGTCGGCCGAGCTGAACTGGGACATGGGCGGCATGACGCTCACCTCGATCACGGCGTACCGCGACTGGGATGCGGACCGCTCCCAGGACATCGACTACACCAACGCCGACATCCTCTACCGGGACCGCGGCACCTACGGCAACGAGTTCAAGACCTTCACCCAGGAACTGCGTCTCGCCGGCACGAGCGGTTCGGTCGAGTGGCTGGTCGGCCTCTACTACCTCGACGAAAAACTCGATGTGCGCGATGCAGTACGCACCGGCAACGCCTATGAGCCCTTTGCCAACGGCCTGATCCAGGCCGGCGGCGGACCGGCCAATGCGCTGTCGCTGTTTACCGGCCTGCCCGTCGGTACGGTTTTCGTCGATGGCGATGGCGCCATCAGCGACGACTTCGAGCAGGACACCGACAGCTGGGCGGTATTCACCCACAACATCTGGAACCTCAACGACAGGTCCCGGATCACGCTCGGTCTGCGCTACACCGCCGAGGACAAGGACCTGGATGCCGCGATCGCGTCGGACAACCAGGCCTGCGACATCATCGCGCAGCGCATAACGCTGGGCCTGCTGACCGGTGCCACAGCGCAGACCGCGCTGCGTTTCGGCTGCCTGCCCTTCTTCTCCTCGCTGGTTGACGGCAATTACAGCGCTTCACATGACGACGATGAACTCACCGGCACACTCGGCTACGCCTACGATTTCGACTCCGGCTGGCTGGGCTACGCCTCCTACGGACGCGGCTACAAGGCGGGCGGATTCAATCTGGACCGGGCGGGGCTCAGCAA
>JAHDYN010000263.1 GCA_023383735.1 Gammaproteobacteria bacterium
GGGTTCCTTGCTTACAATTGGTCACCAGCCCGGCTGTTTATGGGCGACGTGGGAAGTGGATTCCTGGGCTACTCATTGGGATTCCTGATGCTCACGGCCGTTGCCGATGGCCTGAATGTCTGGGCTGCCATCACGGTGGTCGGTGCATTTGTGACCGACGCAACAGTTACCTTGTTGATCCGTATATTGCGAGGTGAGCAAGCGCATCAGGCTCATCGGAGCCATGCGTATCAGCATCTGGCCCAGTACTGGGGGAGCCATGGCAAGGTGACCGTCCTGGTCATGGCCGTCAATATCTTCTGGCTGTTGCCCCTTGGGTTCCTGATACAGATTGATCTACTGCCAGGCCCGGTTACAGCGGGGCTGGCATACATTCCGCTCATTCTGGGCGTTGTTTCAATTGGTGCGGGACGCAGGGTGCATAGGCTTTAAACATCCTCTTTAACCGGATTGTCATGCGGCAACGTGAGTCCCTGCCCGTAGCATCCCCCGACCTCTTCGCTATAATGCGGCGGGAGACTGCATCAGCCATGTGGGGGCAGATGCGGCTCGCTACAAACCAGGCGTAATCAGGATGCTCAAATGACTTTTGGTGGGCTACAAGCCCAACTGATCCAGTTACCCCCGATTGCCAAGCGACTGATCATCGGCGCCATTGATGCCGTTGTTCTGACCTCTGTCCTCGCCGTGACGCTCCTGATCCTCCGTCAGGGCGTGTTGCCCTCTGATCCGCGGTTTACCTGGCTGTTCCTCGCCGCCGTGATCCTCGGGATCCCGATTCTCGCCAGCCAGGGACTCTATCTGGCCATCATCCGCTTCGTTAATGCCCACATGGTTATCGGCGCGTTGCGTGCGATGGTGATCCTCACCGCCGTCTTGACCGGCATGGTCGGGATATCAGGTATCGAGACCGGGCTACAGCTTGCGTCTTTCAGCCTGGTGTTCTACGTCTTCGGTGTGTTTGCGCTGGTCAGCAGTCGGTTTGCGATGCGTGCGGTAGTCTCGGATCGTGGCTCTGCCAGTGAGCGCGTGGCGATCTACGGTGCAGGCCGTGCTGGCCTGCGTCTGGTGGCGGCCGCTGCTGGTCACCATGACCTCATGCCGGTGCTATTCATCGATGATAATCCCAGGCTGCATGGACGCACGATTGCTGGTCTGCCGGTGATCAGCCCAGTCAGGGCTGCCGGTACCCTGGCCCTGCTGCGCATCGACCGGGTGCTGCTGGCCATGCCGTCCGCGGGTCGCCGTCGACGCAAAACGATCATCGACAGCTTCAGCAACCAGTCGGTACGCCTTCAAACTGTACCCGATATCGGCGATCTACTTTCCGGCAAGGCACGTCTGGAAGACATCCGCGATATCGATGTGAACGACCTGCTCGGCCGCGAGATCATCCCGCCGCACGACAACCTGCTAGATGCCTGTATCCGCAACAAGTCGGTGATGGTCACCGGCGCCGGCGGCTCGATCGGTTCCGAGCTGTGCCGGCAGATCATCGAACTGGGGCCACGGCGGCTGGTGCTGTTTGATGTCAGCGAGCACGCGCTCTATCAGATTGATCAGGAGCTGATGAACCTGGTCCAGTCGCAGCATCTGGATGTCGAGGTCGTGGCGCTGCTCGGTTCCGTGCACCACCGTGACCGGGTGCGCGGTGCGATCACCGCCTTCGGTGTGCAGACGCTCTATCATGCGGCCGCCTACAAGCACGTGCCCATCGTTGAATGCAACATGGTGGAGGGTATCCACAACAACATCATCGGCACCTGGCATACGGCGGAAGCGGCCGAGGAAGCCGGTGTCGAGACCTTTGTGCTGATTTCCACCGACAAGGCCGTGCTGCCGGTCAACGTGATGGGCGCCACCAAGCGCTTTGCCGAGCTGGTCTTGCAGGCCATGGCCGAGCGTGGCAGCAAGACCCGTTTCTGCATGGTGCGTTTCGGCAATGTCCTCGAGTCCTCCGGCTCGGTGGTGCCGCTGTTCCGCAAGCAGATCCGCGATGGCGGGCCGGTGACCGTCACCCACAAGGACGTGATCCGCTATTTCATGACCATCCCGGAGGCCGCGCAGCTGGTGATCCAGGCGGGCTCGATGGGGCAGGGCGGGGATGTCTTCGTGCTGGACATGGGCGAACCCGTGCGGATCGCCGACCTGGCCCGGCGCATGATCAATCTGATGGGCTTTACGGTGCGCGACGAGACCAATCCCGAGGGTGACATCGCCATCCGCTACACCGGGCTGCGCAATGGCGAGAAGCTCTATGAGGAGTTGCTCATCGGTACCGATGTGACGCGTACCGAACACCCGATGATCATGCGTGCCATGGAGGAGTCACTGCCCTGGACAAAGGTCCGGCACTTCCTGGCCCAGCTGCAGCTGGCCGGCAACGCCTTTGACTGCCAGCAGACCCTGAACCTGCTGCTGGAGAGCGTGAACGGCTTTGTGCCGGTCAGTGAGGGCATCGACGATCTGGTCTGGCGGGCCCGTCAGGCTGATTCGGGCGGCGAGGGCAGGACAGCGCTGGACCCCTCCGCGTCAATCGGCACGGTGGTCGACCTGGAGTCCGGGCGTCGCGCGTGACGGGTTTGGTTGCCTTCGGCGCCTGAGCGGCTAATCTAGCCGCTGTTGTTCCCGCTGGGCTCCGAGAAATAACGATGAAAATCACCGTACACGGCACTGGCTACGTGGGCCTGGTCACGGGCGCCTGCATCGCGCAGGCCGGCAATCAGGTCTTGTGCGTCGATATCGATGCGGCCAAAGTCGCCGCCCTCGGGCGCGGCGAGATTCCCATCTACGAGCCGGGCCTGGCCGAGGTGGTCAAGCGCAGTCATGCGGCGGGGCGGCTGCAGTTCACCACGGATGTGGCGGCGGGCGTCGCGCACGGTGATATCCAGTTCATCGCGGTGGGCACGCCGAAGAACGAAGACGGCTCAGCCGACCTGCGTCATGTCGTGACCGTGGCCGAGACCATCGGTCGGCACATGAAGGACTACAAGGTGATCGTCGACAAGTCCACGGTGCCCGTGGGTACAGCGGACCGTGTGCGGGAAAGCATCGCGGCAGCACTTGCGGCGCGCAATCTGAAGCTGGACTTCGATGTGGTCTCGAACCCGGAATTCCTGAAGGAGGGTGCGGCGATCGGTGACTTCATGAAGCCAGACCGCATCATCATCGGCACCGACAGCCCGCAGGCCATCGAGCTGCTGCGCCAGCTCTACGAGCCCTTCAGCCGCAGCCATGACAAGCTGATCGTGATGGATGTGCGCTCGGCCGAGCTCACCAAGTATGCCGCCAACGTGATGCTGGCCACCAAGATCAGCCTCATGAACGAGCTGGCGAATATCGCCGAGCGTTATGGTGCGGATATCGAGCAGGTGCGCATCGGTATCGGTTCTGACCCGCGTATCGGCTATTCATTCATCTATCCCGGTTGCGGTTATGGCGGTTCCTGTTTCCCGAAGGATGTGCATGCGCTGATCCGTTCGGGCGACGAGATCGGCTATGACGCCGAACTGGTGCGTGCGGTCAACAACGTGAACG
>JAHDYN010000264.1 GCA_023383735.1 Gammaproteobacteria bacterium
CGGATATCGGCCAACCAGCACTTCGAGCGACTGCACGGCCTGCTGAAAGGCCAGCGATGTCTGTGCAGCGGCATCGCGACTGGTCGCCAGTGCGGCCGCCGCCATCGTCACCTCGTACTCGCTGCCAATGCCCACGCGATGGCGGTCACGCGCCAGATCAACGAGCCGGGCCGACGCGGCCACCGACGCCTCCGCCAATGCCTGCTGCCCCCGCGCCTCGGTCGCCAGAAACCACGCCCGGGCAACCGTCGCGGCAATCGACTGCTGCGCGTATGTCCGGCCGAGATCTGCCGACAAGAACTGCATCTGCGCCGCCGCACGTCCGGCGCGCACCCTGCCCCACAGGTCGATCTCCCAGTGGGCGAAGACGCCGGCGTAGTCCAGCGTCCCGCTGTTGGTGCTCTTGCCGCTGATGTTGGCGATACCGCTGAGCTGTGGACGCAATGCCGCACTGGCCGATTCAACATACGCGGCCGCCTTCTCCACGCGCGCGGCCGCAAGCTGCAGATCGGGATTGTGATCCAGGGCCTCCTGAACCAGGGCATCGAGCTGGGGGTCGTTGAAAGTTCCGAGCCAGTCACCGGTCACGGCACCGGCAGCAGCCTCGCCAGCATGCCATCGTTCAGGCACGGTGACGCCGGGCAAGGCCTGCGCGCGCACCTCGTCCGCCGTCGGTGGCGTCTTCAACGCGCAGCCGGCAAGAACAGCGAGAGCCAGGGTCATGGGAAAGAGCCGGCGCTTCATCGCTCTAGTGAAGCTTCAGGATCAGGTAGTTGGTGTAGGAGCCGACCCGCAGGATCACCTTGCGGATGATGTGCAGCGGTGCGAAATGTTCGGTGTATATGGCGGCATCGCCGGTGGCACCAGCAGCCAGGAACTGGTCCCGGTCCTGGGGAGCAAGCGTCAGCTTCACGGCAAAACGGCCCGGCGGCATGGGCATGGGGCCGCTCTGCGGCAGGTTGCCCGACATCGCGATCTGCCCCTGGCCCTGCGCCCAGATGACCGAATCCACGGTAGCCTTGATGACCTTGCCGGGATTGGTGAGCAAGGCGATCTCGGCCTCGTTCCCCGGCTGCACGCGCCACAGCTCGTTCTGCCCGAACAGCGCAATGACCTGGAAATCGTTTTCGACAAAGGTCATGGCCGGCACCAGCGGCAGGCCGACCACGAACGAACCGGGCCGCAACTGTACGTTGATGGCCGTGCCATCCGACGGCGCATACATCACGGTCTGGGAGAGATCCCAGCGCGCCTTGGCGAGATTGGCCTTGATCGTCGCAACGGAAGCCAGGTCTCCGTCGACCACCGCCGCGAGCTGCGCCTCGGTCCTCGCTTCATTGGCGATCGCCGCAACCAGCTGACTGTCCAGGTTGGCGAGATCCGCTTCGGCTTTCTCCAGATCAAAGCGGTTCCCCGCTCCGGTCTCGCTGAGCTCGGCGAACTGCTCCACGCGCAGCTTTGCCAGCCGGATCTGGGAGCGCAGTGCCGCGCTATTGCCCCTGGCGGCATTCCGCTGCTGGCGCAGCTCGTTGGCAGAACCCTCCGCCGAAGCCAGCTGTGCCTCAAGGGCCTTCACATCCAGCTCGTAAGGCGTGGGATCAATGCGAAACAGCACATCGCCCTTTTTCATCGGCCGGTTGCCTTCGGCCGGCACCTCCAGCACGCGGCCCCGGACCTGCGGCACCACCTGCACCACATACTTGATGACACGTACGTCGGCAGATGAGGGCGCGTTGATATTGAGCAACAGGATCGTTGCCGCCATGCCGACGACGGGAATGATCACCACGGTGACCTGGGAGGTGGTATTCCACGGCAGCCACTTCAGCCGGATGAAGATCAGCCAGACGAAGAACGCGTAGATGCCAAGTATCAATGCCTCCATCAGTCCGTACCCTCACTGACGGGGGGACGGGCGACCCGCGCCTCCACCGCCATCAGGCGGGCGCGCATCTCATGCAATTCCTCCGGCAGCCGGCCTTTTGCCGCCAGCTTGTCGAGTTCCTGGCGCAGCTGCGTGACATCCTCAGCCGGCAGCTCCCCATCCGGCGCATCCTGGCTGGCAAGGTCGCGGTAATAGTCGTCGTGCCTGTCGCGACCATAGGCCAGTTTGTAGAGCACCGGTTTGCTGTAGGCCATGAGCCAGGCGATGGGCCACAGCAAGCCGCCGAAGAACAGTGACAGGATGCAGAGAACCTTGATCATGTCCTTCTGCGGATGGTGCCTGGCCTCGGCAACCTTCTCCGGCAGGACATGCACCAGCCAGAACAGCACGATCAGTCCGGTCGGAACCACGATGAGCACGAACAGCGCAATGATGTCGGCCGCCTTGTCCATCGCTTCACCGGACAGAAAGGCGGCGTGAGCCGACTGGCCGGAAAGTAGCAGCCAGCTGACCAGTGCCGGCCGACTCGCGGAAAGAAGCCTGCGGATGCGCTCCCGCTCTGGGTATCCGGACATGCAGTGGCGACCTCGCGCCCGCGACAGGCAGGCTCAGCGTGACTGGATCAGTCTAGCCTGTGCAGCCGGGGTTGGAAACGCGTGAAGCCGGGCCGGTTCAGGCGGCCAGGGCCTGCTGCATGCTCTCCACGTCCTGCTGGCTGCTGAGCATCAGGTCCATGAAGGAGCCCTTGCCGAGATTGACACTGCCAAGCATGAACTCGGCATCGGGGTGGCGATGCAGCAGTTCCGGCTCGGCGCCGCGCCCGCACGTGAGCGTGGCTGCTGACAGCAGCCGGGTCAGCGGTTCGAGTTCGGCCGAGCCGCCGTTGAGCAGGTAGTCCTGGTTTTCCACCGCCTCGCAGATGCGCACCGGCAAACCCCAGGCCTCGAGGATGGCCTTGCCGATCACCGGCTGCCAGGTCTCGAGGATCCCGCTGAACTCCGGATCCGTGCGCATCGTCGGATCTTTCTGGTGCGCATGCATGACGATGTAGAGCCGGCCGATCGAGTGCAGCAGGCCAGCCAGCATGGCTTCATCGGGCTGCCGGCCGAAAGCCTGTTTGGAAACTGCATAGCAGATCGACGCGACGTTGTTGCTGGTGGCCCAGATCTGCTCGAGATCCGGACGAATCGGACCGAGCGCCTCGTTGCGGCTGAGCTGGCGCAGGGCAAAGGCGGTTGAAACCGTTCGCACGTGATTGAAACCGAGCCGGTTGACCGCGTTGTTCAGGCTGGCCACCGGCGAGCCGGCAGGATTCATTGCCGCAGAGTTGGCCATCTGCATGAGCCGCGCACTCAGCACCGGCTCGGAGCCGATGATGCCGACGATGTCCTTGATAGTGGTGCGGTCGCTGATCAGCGCAACCTGCAAACGGCGCACGACATCCGGAAAGGCCGGCAGGTCGAGTTCCGGGCGGAGATTCGCTGCCAGCTGCTGAACGAATTCGAAGGCCCTGGAATTGACTGCCATACCGGTCGCTCTGTGTCTCAAAACCCGCTGCAAGTATGTCCAGAGAAGCACGGCAATGGCATGAACACCGTCGCGTTTTTGCGCAGCAGGCTCAGGACGGCAGGGCCACCAGCAGCAGCA
>JAHDYN010000265.1 GCA_023383735.1 Gammaproteobacteria bacterium
GCCATCATGCTGTCGCTGGCACGGCTGTATCACGACAGCGAAATGGCCGCGATGATGGCCTGTGGCATTGGTCCCGTGCAGTTGTACCGGCCGTTGCTGATGTTCGGCCTGCTGCTGGCGGCCGGTGTCGCCTGGCTGTCCCTGGTGGCTTCTCCGGCTGCCGTGCGCGAGGTGCAGGCGCTCGCCGAACTGGCGAAACGCGATACCAGCCTCGGCCTGCTCGAGCCGGGGCGCTTCATCAGTTTCGGCGATGGCGCCGCCGTGATGTATGCCGAGTCGCTGACCGGTGACCAGCATCTGCACAAGGTTTTCGTGCAGCGTCAGGTTGGCGAGCGGGTGGAGATCATTCTCGCTGACGAGGCCTGGCAGAACATCGCGGATGACGGCCGCTATCGTGAGCTGGTCTTTGCGCGCGGACGCCGCTACGAGGGCACGCCGGGTGAGGCCCGGTTCAGGATCGTGGAGTTTGCCGAGCACGGCATTCCGTTTGTCATCCCGGCCGCGGGCCGTACCGCACTCGGCCCCGGTGAGCAGGCTACCGCTGCCTTGCTGGGTTCCGATGACCCGGTCGACCAGGCCGAACTGCACTGGCGGCTTGCACCGGCGCTGACGCTGCTGGTCCTCGCCATCATCGCCGTGCCGCTCGCGAAAACCGAACCGCGCCGTGGCCGCTTCAGCGGGCTTGCGGCCGCCATCCTCGTCTATGTCATTTATGCCAACCTGCTGGCGGCCGGGCGCGGCTGGCTGGAGAGGTCGCAGTTGCCCGACTTCAGCGGCCTGTGGTGGGTGCATGGCCTGTTTCTGGCGGCAGCCGGCACGATGCTGCTCGTGCAGCGCGGGACCCTGCGCAAATGGCAGCGTCGCTGGCAGCCGGCGGGGGAGCGGGCATGAACATCGTCGGGCGCTATCTGTTCACCACCATCCTCGGCACGACGGCCATGGTGCTTGCAGTGCTGCTCAGTCTCGGCGGCTTCATCGAGCTGGTCGGCCAACTCGATGATATCGGCGTCGGTGGCTACGGACTGGTGAATGCCATCGGCTGGGTGCTGATGAAGCTGCCGGCCGTGCTCTTCCAGTTGTTGCCGATCGGCGTGCTGCTCGGCAGCCTGCTCGGACTCGGGATGCTTGCCAGCCGTTCCGAGCTGATCGTGCTGCGTGCGGCCGGCATGTCGCCCACCAGGATCGCCAGGGCGGTGCTCGTCACCGGGGTGGTCTTTGCCGTGATCGGCGGCCTGCTCGGCGAGTTCGTGGCGCCGCCGCTCGAGCGCTTCGCGCGCCAGTATCGCGCCCAGGTCAAGTTTGGCCAGGGCGGCGCAGGCACCGGCGAGAGCACCTGGATCCGCGAGGGCAACATGCTCCTCAATGTGCAGCCGCCGACCGATGAGCAGCCGGCCGGGGGTGTTTACGTGTTCCGGCTAGCGGCGGCCGATGCGCTGGCCGCAGTCGGGCGCGCCGAAGTGCTGCGCCAGGCCGCCGGCAACCAGTGGCTGCTCGACAACTACGTGGAGAGCGTGTTCACGCCGACCTCGGTCGAGACCAGCAGCGCCGGGCAGTC
Organism: Gammaproteobacteria bacterium; assembly: GCA_023383735.1. Lineage (GTDB taxonomy): Bacteria > Pseudomonadota > Gammaproteobacteria > Steroidobacterales > SHZI01. The sequence continues at coordinate 1,556 of JAHDYN010000265.1, forward strand.
GCTTGCCATCAGCAACCTGAACCCTGACTTGCTGGGCCTCACGCTGGTGCGCACCGACTCGATGACCGGCAAGGCGCTGTGGCGCTATATCCAGTATCTCAAGCGCAATGGTCTGGCGACGCGCGACTATGAGGTCGCCTTCTGGAGCCGTTTTGCGGCCATGGTTGCGGTGCCCTTCATGTGCATGCTCGCCGTGCCTTTCGTGCTGGGTCCCTTGCGCGGTACCGGGACCGGCGCGCGCATGGTGGCGGGCATCGGCATCGGCCTCGCCTGGTTCCTGCTCAGCAGGACGCTGGCGGACGGTGGGGCGGTCTGGGGGCTGAATGCGATGCTGGTCGCGTGGCTGCCAACGCTGTTGCTGGCCGTTGCAACGCTCTGGATGCTCAGGCGGACGCGCTGAGGCGGGTCGTTCAGCCTGCGCCTGGCGGCAGCACGATCACCCGCGTGCCGGCCAGACGGTCGTGCCAGGTCAGCCCGTCGCGATCGATCCACAGCCACAACAGGCCCACGCCGCCGGAGGCAATCGTGAGCAGGCCCGTGGCAAGGCGCAGCAGGCCGGTGCGCAGGTCCACGGCCGCGCCGGTGTTTTTCTCGAGCCGGATCCGCCACGCCCGCATGCCCAGCGTCTGCCCGCCGCGCCGCCATGAACTGATGTAATACGCAGCGCCGACGACGAACAGCAGCACCTGAAAGAGCAGGGCGCCGGGGCTGATGGCCTCGCCACCACGGAGCACGATGACGATCAGGGTGACGAGCATCCACACCGCAGCGAGCAGCAGCAGGTCATAGAAGCCCGCGGCAAGACGACGCCAGACGCCGGCGATCCGCGCCTGGCTGGCATGATCCGGTCTGGGGACTGTCTCTGACACCGCGTGGAGATACCGGCCCTGAGGGTTGGCGCTCCCTACGAGAATCGAACTCGTGTTTCAGCCTTGAGAGGGCCGCGTCCTAACCGCTAGACGAAGGGAGCTTTATCGGCGATGCGGCCGAAGCGGGCTGCTATTATAGGCAGCTCGCCATCAGTCTCAAGTCGGAGTTTTCTTGAATCAGGCCAGTCTTCCCGTGGATGCTCCGCGCATCATTCCGCGCCCGGACCACAATATCTCGCGGTCGAACATCTCGCGGGCTGCGCTGAAAGTCCTGTATCGCCTGAAGGAGGCCGGTTTCCAGGCCTTCATCGTGGGGGGTGGGGTGCGTGACCTGCTGCTGAACCGGCAGCCCAAGGACTTCGATATCGCAACGGATGCCAGCCCCGAACAGGTGCACGCGGTCTTCGGCAACAGCCGCATCATCGGCCGGCGCTTCCGGCTGGTGCATGTGCGTTTCCGCGACGAGATCATCGAAGTCGCGACGTTTCGCGGGATCGGCAGCGAGGACGTGGAGAGCGAGGACCGGCAGATCCTCGATGCGACCGGCCGCATCCTCAAGGACAACTCCTACGGTTCGATCGAAGAGGATGCATGGCGGCGCGATTTCACCGTCAACGCCCTCTATTACAACATCGCGGATTTCTCGATCTGGGACTACGTGAACGGCATGCAGGATATCGCCGAGGGCCGCATCCGGCTGATCGGCGATCCCGTGACCCGCTATCGCGAGGATCCGGTGCGCATGATCCGCGCGGTGCGCCTGGCGGCGAAGCTGAATCTCGAAATCCATCCCGATACTGCAGCGCCAATCGCCCAGCTGGCCCCCTTGCTCGACAACATGCCGCCGGCGCGCCTGTTCGACGAGTTTCTCAAGGTGTTCGGCACGGGGCATGCGCTGGAGAGCTATCGGCGGCTGCGTACGCACGGGTTGCTCGCGCATCTCTTTCCCGCGACCGCTCGCTGGCTGGCCGCCGATGATGCGAGCGGCAAACGCCAGAAATTCATCGAGCGCGCGCTGGTGAATACGGATCAGCGGGTTGCGGAAGGATTGCCGATAACGCCCATGTTCCTGTTCGGCGTGTTTCTCTGGGGTCCCGTGCAGG
>JAHDYN010000266.1 GCA_023383735.1 Gammaproteobacteria bacterium
TGACGTGCATGGCGTTGAACTGCTCGCCATAAGTGGCAAAACCAATCACATTGTTGTCGGCCAGAATCCGGCCGATCTGGTCCTTCACCTCGCGTTGCTCCGCTTCAATTCTCCGCAGGATGCAATCGCAACCGAGCACAAGCTGTGGCTGTCCGACCCGGGCCAGAACCTGATCGAAGGCATCCTGCAGGTTTTTCACCAGATCGATGCCTTTTGCCACCGTCAGCACGATCCCTTCGTCGATGGCGCAAAAGAAGGTGAGGCTGCCATCTTCATTGACCTTTTGAATCGAGCGGACAAAGTCCTCGCCGCCAATACGCACCACCACAGGGTGGGCCGCAAAGATGAGCGGCGTGAGTTCCTCGACGTCCAGGCCAACCAGGCGTGCAAACTCCCTGCCCGCCGGGTAGCCGTTGATCTCGTGAACGATGCGGCGGCCCGGATCCGCACCCGTAACCACCATTTTGGTTTCTGACGGGACAAAGTGCTGGGTGCGGAACACGGTGAACGGGTGCGTCGTCTGAACCAGTGTGAGGAGGGCGACGTTGGTGTGGAACCTGCCGTCGAAGAACAGGTGTGTGTGCCGGAAGCGGGTCTCGTCGCCGGCCGAACCACCGAACAGGGGGATGCCGGCGAGGCGCTGATTGGTGCAACTGACCACCAGTTCCTCCTGCATCGACAGGCCATCGACCAGCAGGAAGGCGAAGGTATTGTTCGGGAGCGGACAGGTTCCCGCCGACTCGATCTGTGCCAGCAGCTCGCCAACCGCAGCACTCCCGCGGGCTGTTTCGAACGGGTCCAGCGCAATCATGGTGGTCTGGGCGATGAAGTCATCTCCGGCAATACTCACGCCGGTCAGCGCACCACTCAGGTAGCCGGATGGCGTGATCTCTCCCGCCGTGGTGCACCCGATCAGGTTGATGCCCCTGAACAGCCGGGCAAGTTCATCACCCAGTGCAGCCAGATCGTAGTCCGGCGAGCAGTAGAAAACCGCCAGGGCAATGCCGGGCTGGTCCAGGGCGCTGAACAGCTCCCTCGCAGCAAGCCGGGCATCGCGTGCGGTCGTGACACCGCGCCGGATTTCAAGCCTTTTCTGGTCGTTCATTGGATGCGCTCCAGGGATGTCGGGTTATCCGGGTGATCGTGACCTGTCCGGGTCATGCAGCACTCCGGCGAGCGAGGAGCGCAGCCGTAACTCGCTGATGCTCCTCCAGCAGCCGTCCGATCAGTGACTGTGCGTCGCTCAGGTCCGCATCGCGAGTCCTGCACTCGACTTGACCGGCGAGCTCGGTGAGCGCAGTGGCACCCATGTTTCCGCTGCTTGACTTGAGCGCATGGGCAGCCGCACAAATGGTTCTGGCATCGCCTGCCGCCAGCGCAGTCCGGATTTTCTCCACCAGGCCCTGTGAGGTGTCGAGATATATCCCGATAAGCCGGTCGACCAGGTCGGTGCTGCCTGGCTGTTGCAGTGCGCGGATCCGGTCCAGGGCGCTTTCATCGAGGACAGGGTTGTCGGTCAGATTGCCGCTCGTCATGCAGGATTCTCCACTCCAGGTACCTTGATGTGGACTTGCCTCGCCTGCTTGAGCTGTTCCTCCAGCTCGAGGGCTGGCAGGGGCTTGCTGAACAGAAAGCCCTGAATCTGGTTGCAGCCGTGGCGACGCAGGAACTCGAGCTGTTCAGTCAGTTCCACTCCCTCCGCTACCGTGGTCAGATTCAGTTCCCGGGCCATGGCAATGATGGCAGCGCAGATGGCTGCATCGTCGCTGCTGACATGCAGGTCCTTCACGAATGACCGGTCGATCTTCAGCGTATCGACCGGGAACTGCTTGAGGTACCCGAGCGACGAGTAACCGGTGCCGAAATCGTCGATCGAGATCTTGATGCCGGCACCGCGCAGCCGGGTGAGTGCCGCGATCACCTCGTCGAGATTGCGCATGAGGAGGCTTTCGGTGATCTCCAGCTCCAGACATTCCGGCCTGATGCCGAATTCCTGGACGGTAGACAGTACGAAGTCCACAAAGGCGTCGCGCGAGAACTGCTGTGCCGATACATTGACTGCGACACAGAGCGGCTCCAGCCCCTGGCCGGCCCACGCGCGCACTTGTGCACAGGCCTGACGAATAACCCAGTCGCCGAGCGGCAACATCATCCCGGTCTCCTCGGCCACCGGAATGAATGTACTCGGGGAGATCCAGCCGCGCGCCGGGTGATGCCAGCGCAGCAGCGCTTCGACGGCGTCGATGGCACCGGTCTGCGTGTCAACCTTGGGCTGGTAGTGCAGGCTGAAGTCGCCGTTGCTGATGGCCTGCCGCAGCTCGTTCTCCAGGTCGAGGCGCTCAAGTGACCGGCCACTCATGGAATCACGGAAGAACGCGTGCCGGTTGCGGCCCTGCTCCTTGGCCTCGTACATGGCCATGTCTGCCTTGAGCAGCAGGTCATCGATGTCGTCGCCATCCTTTGGATAAACGGAGATACCGATACTCGGTGTCACCACGAACTGGTGCCCGTCTGAACTGAAGGGCTCGGCCATGGCATGCCGCACCCTGGTAGCCACGGTGGCGGCCTGCAAGGGATCGCCAAGCTCTGCAAGCATGATCACGAACTCGTCTCCACCCATGCGTGCGATACGCATATTGGACTGGTCGTTGCCGGCGGTTGCCCGGGCCACGACATCGTCCGGACGCAGACAACCTTCGAGCCGCCGCGCGACAGACTGAAGCAGGGTGTCGCCCGCGGCATGGCCGAGGGTGTCGTTAATGCGCTTGAAGCGATCGAGATCGATGAACAGGATTGCAACATTGCTGTTCTTGCGCTGGCTGGCCCGTATCGCGCGACGCAACTCCCTTACAAAGAGCTGCCGGTTTGGCAATCCGGTCAGGGTGTCGTAGTAGGCCAGATACTGAATGCGGGCCTCAGAGCGTTGCCGGTCCGTGATGTCCCGTACGACAAACAGATAGCATTGATCGTCCTGTGCCTGAACGCGGGTTTCGTAGGCCTTTCTGGTATCCCCGCTACCGATTGTGAACTCGAAACTTTGCGGTGTGCCGGACTCGGTTACCGCCCGCATGGCTTCCCGGGCAGCTTGCGCGGACCGGGAGGGCAGGCAGTCCTCAAGTGTCTTGCCGACAAATCTGTTGCCGCTGGGGTGAGCGACTTTGCTCAGGTGCCGCAGCACCTGGCCGTTCGGGGAAACAGTGAACAGCCAGTCAGGGAAGGCGTGCAGGAGCACCGAATTCTGCTGTTCGCTTTGATGCAGCGCGTAGGCGGTCCGGCAGGCCCGGATCAGGAAGTTTACCCTGTGAGGCAGCAGTTCCCAGACAACCGGTTTCACCATGAAGTCCGTGGCACCGGCCTCGTATGCACGGCTTATCGAGCTGGTATCGTGACAACCAGTGACCATCACAATAGGCACCTCAACCCCTCTGGGCCTGGTGCGTATCTGCGCGCACACATCAAAGCCGTTGGTGCCGGGCATTTCCACATCCAGCAGCA
>JAHDYN010000488.1 GCA_023383735.1 Gammaproteobacteria bacterium
GTGAGTCGCCGCCTTTTATCTTGCCCTCCGCCCGATCCACCCCATTCTGCGCTTCGCTCGCTTGGGCAGTTCGGTCCGCACTGGCAGACGAGGTTGTCAGGAACCTGACGACTCGCTGTACGAGAGTTGCACGTAGACTTGTCACGAAGCCGTTGCTCACCATGTCCACAACGCGACCGCGCGGCCGATGACGAACCGTTTGGGGATCGGTCCGAAATACCGACTGTCGAACGACGCAGGACTGTCGTGACTGAGCAGGAACAGCTCGTCGATGTTCAGTGCACGACAGCCTGACCAGGGTGTCAGCGAACGACCGAGGCCGTCGCGCTCCAGCAGTCGGACCGGCAGCTCACGATCGATCCTGAGGACCCTGTCCCGCACACACACCCACTGCCCGGCTACTGCGCCCACACGCTTGAGGATCGGTACCGACTGCGGCAAGTACTGCCGCTGGCCGGCGAGTGCCGCAGCGCTGCGCGGCAGACGAGCCAGCACCACGTCGCCGACACCTGCCTCCTGCACCGGCACCACCACGTACCAACCCAGCGGCGCACTGGCCGTCGCGTTGTAAACCAGACGTACGGGGAACGTCATCACCACGGACAATGCAATGACCGCAACGCCCAAGGCAGTGCAGATGAGCGTGCGTAACACGGTCATGACTGCAGGTCGCGCCATTGCCGGTACGCTTCGTGTTGCGACGAGTCGTACGCCGGCAACGGCTGTCGGGCAGCCAGCCGGTTGTGGACCGTGCGCCAGTAGTGCGGGCTGACAGCGATGGGAACGATGCCCTGCTGCTCAATTCGACTGATGAGCTGGAGCATCGCTTGCACCCGCTCTCGACCATCCGCTTTGAGCAGGATCTCGGCACCGGGTGTCACGTGCGGAATGGTTTGGGCGACGTCACCCGGACGAACGGTGCACAGGATGGCGAGCCACCAGACCACGGTGCCGTAGCGGTTGGCCTGCCAGTGCACGAGCGCCAGACTGGAGTGTGGCGTGAACCAGACCTCGCGGCGGAATCGATCTGTTCGGCGCTCCTGGATGGGTCTCCCAAAGCGCAGCCGGACGTTGACCCGCTCCGCTACAAACACCAGACGCACTCGGGTCAGCGTACCCACAGCGTGAGTCCCTCGCTCCGTCTGTGGCCATCGGGGTACGTCGTCGCCGGCTGTGCGCTGCTCGGGGTTCTCGCCGGCTCCCTTTCGATCGACTTTTCCGGGTTCTGCGTTCTGGCGGTCTCGGTGTCGGCCCGGCGTCCCGACCTGCCGCCCAGAGATCTGTTTAGGGATTGTAGATATTTAGAAGATTTACGGACGCGAATTCCGTATTCGAGACAACGGGTTAAACCCCCTCCGCACGCCTGATAGCACGATAGTCGCACGCCTGATAGCACGATAATTGCCACGCCTGATAGCACGAGGCTATTCACAACTTATCCACAGATCGCAACGCCTGGACGAGGTCCTGCATCCGGGTGCGGGACCCGGTTCGCGCCGGGGCAAACGCCATCGATTCCCGACCCGCTCCGCTGCGGCTCACCGCGAGGGTGTATCCAGGCAGGCGGCCCTGCCGGGCAATCCGCCGCAAGTCGCCAGCGAAGTCCGCGTACTGCGCACTGCTGCCGGACTTCCGGTACAGGTACTCAAAGTCGAAACGCCAGCCGGCGGGCTGACGGCCGCCGTGTTTGCGCACCAGGCGATACAGCCAGCGCTCAATGCCGCCGGTGAGATGGAAGTACCGCGGATCGATGCGCAGCACCTGGTGGGGTTCAAGCAGCGTCTGGTACAACCAGTCGGGCAGCGTCAGCTCGACGCCCAGCGATCGGCCGTGCTGATCACTGCCGCCGCGCCACTCATTCAGCCACGAGAACCGGTGCAGCCGCTGCGCATCCGGCTGGCGCAGAGATGTCGCCACGCTGGTCGACTGCAGGCGGTCCAAGGCGCTGCGCAGTCGCTCGTAATCCCGCTGTGACGTGCCCCGCCGGATGTACGTGAGGATATCGTAAGGCGTGGCGACCACCAGTCGCGAGGTCGGCAGTCCCGCGTTCCGCGCCCCGACGATCTGCGAGGTCACCCAGATGAGCACGTCGGCATCCCAGATGGTGGCCATGCCGTTCGCCAGCGTGCCCGCCACTCGGGTGGTGACCCGGCCCGCCTGGAAACGGATCGGGGTGATCCGGGGCGTCTTGGCGAGCGAGAAGAACGGGTAGGCCATCAGCATCTGCAGGTCACAGGGCGGGGGCGCAATGGTCAGCGGACGGAACGGCCAGAGGGGCGGGATGTCCTGCGCAACGCTCACGCCTCAGGCACCTGCGCGTCGAATGGCCTGCTCGTAGGGCAGGTCCGATGTGCTTGCACAACGACGCTCGTCAGCCCATGTGTCCAGGTCAGCCAAGGCATAGACGACCCGGCGGCCGAACTTTCGGAATCGGGGACCGCCACCGATCACGCGTTGCTTCTCCAGCGTACGAGGCGACAGATTGAGGTAGGCGGCAGCCTGGGCGTTGCTCAGGTAGTGCAGGCTCGGAGCAGGTTCGGGTGCGTGCACGGGTCGGGACTCCAGCGAAGGCCGCACCACGGCGGCCAGTGTGGGCGAGTCTCGGACGAGTGAGGCGCGCTGGGGAGGGAGAATCGGTGTACCCGACAGCGTCTCCGTCTCAGCGCGAGGGCGTGAGCAAGCGGCGATAGCCGCCGTCGCGCAGAGCGCGCGCACGCCGCAGCAGGTAGCGCAGCTGCGCGCGCAGTTCGCCGTCAGCGGTCCAGCGCCGGGTGACGTCCGCTGTGCCAAACAGCACGCGCGCAATCGTCCGGTGCGACGCACCGGCACTGACACCGTCCAGCGCCTGCAGGGCGCGCAGGTGAACGAGCGTCGTGCGGTTTACTCGCGCTGCCGTTGCATCGGTCGGCCGGGCGAGGCCCTGCATTGCCGAACGCACACCGACCATGACCGGCAACGCGTGCTTGGGTTCCACGGCAGCCGGCACCCGAAAGGCGTAGGCGTCGCCGAGCAGCAGGCCAGCGTCCAACGTCACGGCGATCCCACCACCACCGGCGCCGGTCGCGAGCGCCAGATCGTGCCGTGCGCATACGGACAACACCTTGGGACCCGACAACTGCCACACATTGAACGGCGGTGCCGTCGTGCTCACCACCCCCGCCGGCACGATGGTCAGCGTGACCGCGGGCACCGTCCACTGCGGCCGCGCCGCGCGCGCATCGCGATCAGGGTTCTCGAGGTCGATGCAACCCCCAGAGTGGTCCAACAGCATCGGACGCGCGGCGGGCGCGCCAGTCTTCCTGGTAGCGCGCGTTGCGACGCAGGTACTCCCACGCAAGCGCTGCGGGTGGCAGCGCGAGCGTGTACAGGTAGGCCGCCGTGGCCTGCCAGGGGGAATCGTCTGTCGTGTGGGTCATCGCAGTTGTCCTGCCTGGGGTGGGTAGCCGAGCGTCGCGACCCCACTCCCCCATCACACACTGGGAAAT
>JAHDYN010000267.1 GCA_023383735.1 Gammaproteobacteria bacterium
CGGTCGTGAGAATGGCCGATTTGCTCACTGATGCGCGACCCCCATGTCCCTGGCTGATCGTGCAGGGCACCGCCGATGAAGTCGTCTCCGCTGCAGATGTGCAGCAGTGGGCGCAGACACGACACCCTGCTGCCGAACTGGTGCTGTTGCCGGAGGTCGGGCACTTCTTCCACGGCCGCCTTACCCTGCTGCGGGAGACGCTGACCACATGGCTGGCAGGCGAGCAGCCGGCGGGTCTGTCGGGCTAGAGCCGGCCGAGGTGCGGCGGCTCCGTCCCCGCCGTTTCTTCAGTTGCCGTAGAACTGCCGCTGGAAGCGCACTGACAGCGGTACGCCGGTGGCATCGGCGGGCTGTGCCTCGACGCTGAATACCAGCGCTTCCTCACCGGATATCGCGACGTCCCCGACGTAGTAGATGGCTTCGCCCTCGCGGATTTCACGCACGCTCAGGTTCTTGGCCTGGCCATTCAGGTTGACCGCGCTGGCCCTGACCTTGCCGGGCACCGGCATGTCCGGTGCGCCCTCGGTCTTCTTCAGTATGGAGACATTCAGCAGCACGCGGTTGGCGCTGCGCGTGATGCCATAGCTGCTGGCAACTTCGGGCGTCAAGGTGTTGGTTGGAATCGCGGCAAACAGGAGGGTGTAGTCGCCAAAGTCACGCGATGAGGCCCCGGCCGGCTCCATCGCCTGCGTGGACGTTACGGTTGCGGGCTGGCCCGCAGGCCTGCCACAGGCAACGAGCAGGCTGGCGGCAACCAGGCAGGTGAGAATTCTTGCTGTGACGTACATGGCGACACCTCACATGGAAGCGGTTCGACAGCCCAACTATAGCGCGTCGTGCGGCTGCAGTGGCCATGACAGGGGCTTTGAGTTTACCCTCGGCCCTGTATTCAATCCCCGGCAATGGGAAAGAATCCTCGATTACCGCGGAGGTTGAAATGCACTGGTTGGTCGCCGTTATGGCAATGCTGGCAGCTGCTCCTGCAATCGCAAAGGTCAGCGGCGACGAAATCATGTTCGCGGATCCGCCTGTCTGGGCGCACGTTTCCGATCCATTGCCGGTACCGGACATGGCGCGGGGCGCGGTCTTCCTGCGCCGGCAGGATGCACAGATGCATCTGCACAGGTCGGGACAGACCGTCTTCACCGCCGCGCTCATCCGCCTGCTGCAACCCGATGCCTTGCAGGTGGGGAACGTCGGGATTTCCTGGAATCCGGCGGCCGGCAAGCCAGTGGTCCATGCCATCAAGGTTCACCGCGATGGCGCCGTGCGCGATGTGCTGTCCACTACCCACTTCGAAATCCTGCAGCGCGAAGGGCAGCTTGAAGCGGCAATGCTCGACGGCATTCTGACCGCGGTGCTGCGCGTCCCCGACTTGCGGGTAGGCGATGAATTGGAACTCTCCTATTCGGTGCCGGCAGAGGACCCGACCCTTGGCCCGGACAGCGCCGGCCTGCTGTTCATCGCAAGCAATCCCGTGCCGGGACTGTTTGCACTGCGCCTGAGCTGGGACGAAGGCCAGGAGCCGGTCTGGCGGCCTACTCCGGACCTGGCATCCTCGCTCCACCGGGAATCGCGCGCCGTATCGGTTGCGCTGGACATGCCCGGTGCGATCAATTTCCCCAAGGGCGCGCCCCAGCGCTATGCCTGGCAGCGGATCATCGAATTCAGTGATTTTCGTAACTGGCAATCGGTTTCCAGCCGGATGGCACCCCTTTTCCAGAAGGCGGCGGAGATGTCTGCCAGCTCGGCCGTGAAACAGGAAGCAGCGCGGATCGCCGCTGCGCATGCCGACACGATGGAACGTGCGGCGGCGGCTCTCCAGCTGGTGCAGCAACAGGTGCGTTACATCTACGTGGGCTTTTCCGGCGGCAACATGACGCCCGCCAGCGCCGAGGAAACATGGCAGAGGCGCTACGGCGACTGCAAGGGCAAGACCGCACTGCTGCTGGCAATTCTTGGCGAGCTTGGCATCCCCGCCGAGGCCGTCCTGGCGAGCAACGCGGGCATCGATGACGGGCTTGACCAGCGCCTGCCGAGCCCCGGGTCATTCGACCATGTGCTGGTGCGTGCCCGGATAGAAGGGCAGGCTTATTGGCTCGACGGCACGTTGCCCCACGCTTTCTCGCCGGCCCGCACCCCCACCATGCCCTACCGCTGGGTCCTGCCGCTGAGGGCAGCAGGCGCCGACATCGAGCGAATCGAGTGGAAGCCGGACTCCAGGCCGGACGAACTCGTGCTCTACGAGATCGATGCGCGGGCCGGTTTCTCCGAGCCGGCCGGAATCAGGCAGATTTCAATCCGGCGTGGCGTGGCAGCGATCCAGGAGTACTACCAGTTCTCCGTGCTGACCGACGACCAGATGCTGAGCGCATTCCGGCAAGATCTCGAGGGAAGCAGCAGCTGGGATGTCATCGAGCAGGTGTCCTGGCGACTGGACACGAAGGAACAGGCGAGCATCATCGAGATCTCCGGGCGCGGACCGATCGAATGGGACGATGAGGGCGAGGGATCGCGCAGCCTTTCACTGCCGGGTGGCGGGTTCAACCCGCCCGAGCGGCGCCAGCGAGGCAGTGATCAGGATCAGGCTGCCCCCTTCTACAACCAGCCGGGTTTTGATTGCCGTGTCACGACCGTGCGTCTCCCGACGGCAACCGTTCCGAAGGACTGGTCTTTCAACACGTCCTACGATACGGTCATGTTCGGTGAAAGCTACCGTCGCAGCTTTGAACGGCGCGATGGGGCAATCCGCATGCTGAGGTCAACCCGCACCCTCCAGACCGAGGTCGACCCGCCGAGTGCCATGAAGGACAACGAGCGTATTGCCGGGTTCGACAACTCCATGGCGTGGATCTACTTCAATCCCGGCAGTACCGATGAAGCCCGTCGCGGCGAAACGGTGCCCGCCACCTACGAGATCGACTGGCTCACTGATACCCGCGCCTGTGTGGCCAAATAAGCCAAATAAGCCAAATAAGCCAAACCCGGCACCCCTCAGAGCATGGGCATTACGGAGTTGGCGCACAGCATGGCGGACCAGAGGGGCCGGGTGGGCAGGACCATCATCAGCGCCTGAAGGCCGATCAGGAGGAATATCGGCGAGAGATCGAGTCCGCCGATCAGGGGGATCACGCGGCGCACCGGCCTGAGCAGCGGTTCGGCAAGTGCGGAAACGAGTGCAGCGGCCGGATTGTAGCCGCCGGAACTCACCCAGCTCAGCACCGCGTAGATGATGATCGTCCAGAAGTAGACGGTGAGTATCAGGCGCACGACGCCGAGCACGGTGATCAGCAGTATCGGCACCATGCCCGGTTTGCCGATGCAGGCAAGCTGCGTGATTATCACGGTGCCCAGCATCTGCAGGCCAAGCAGTGCCATGAGCGTGGCGCTGTCGAGGCGCCCGACCGGCGGCAGCAGGCGGCGCAAGGGCATCACCAGCGGGTTGGTGACGCGCAGGATGAACTGCACGAAGG
>JAHDYN010000268.1 GCA_023383735.1 Gammaproteobacteria bacterium
CGGCTCATGCGCGACCTGCGGCACCCGGGAGCGATCGTCTAGAACACGTACTCCAGCGAGACCGTGGTGAAGGTATCGGTCTTGTCGAAGGCCCGTGGCGGCACCAGCGAGTTGTCGATCTCCACGTCCGTGTTGTGCTTCCAGGTATAGCCGAGCACCATGCTCAGATTGCCGATGATGCCGGCCTTGAGCTGGCTGACGCTCTCGGTGTAGGTGTTGTCGGAACCGGAGAGCACCGCCAGCTTCTGCTCGAACGATGCGTTTTTGCTGATCTTCCAGACATACAAGCCGCGCAGCAGGCCGATGGCTTCGTTCTGCTTGTCACCACTGACCAGCTTCGCCTGCTTGGCACCGGCGCCGAACTCGAGATCCAGCTTGTGCGCTTCGCTGCGCAGGGCGCGCCAGCCCAGACCGGCGGCCTCGTAGAGCTGATGGTCGTAGGCACTGAAGCGATCCTTGTACCAGTCCAGGGATCCGAAGCCATACCAGGCCGGCGCAAAATCGTACTGCGACTTGAGCCCGGCCCAATAGGACTCGGCCGTGGTCTCGGATGGCGAATCACGGTTCGCCGCACTGCTGTTGATGACGGCAGTGAGACCCAGGATATGGTGCCAGCGCGCCTTGTCGTAGCGGCCTTCGCCGCTGAAGTTGGCCGCGGAACTGTCGGAGTTGCCGCTGGTCTTGGCATAACCGCCCGCCACCTTCGCCGACCACGGCCCCTTGTCTCCAGGCTTGCCCGGCTCGCCAATCACTTCGGCGGCCATCGTCGTATCAACCTGTGCCTGGACTGACAGTGTCGCCAGCGCCAGAACCGCCGCCAGCATCACACGACCGGTGCATCCCTGCATCTTTCCGTCTCCTCGCTTGCATGAACTCATGATCTGGCCGACAACCAGCGGTGCACGATGCCGGCCAGGATGCCACCGACGATCGGTGCCACCCAGAACAGCCACAGCTGCTGCATCGCCCAGCCACCGACGAAGATCGCCTGGCTGGTGCTGCGCGCCGGATTAACCGAAGTGTTGGTGACCGGAATGCTGATCAGGTGGATCAGGGTCAATCCGAGACCGATCGCGATCGGCGCCAAACCGGCCGGTGCGCGCTCATCGGTGGCGCCGAGAATGATCATCAGGAAAAAGAAGGTAAGCACGACCTCACAGACGAGCGCCGCCTGCAGGCTGTAACCGCCCGGCGAATGCTCACCATAGCCGTTGGCGGCAAATCCGCTCTCGAACAGGTTGAAGTCGGCCTTGCCCGTGGCAATCGCGGCAATCACCAGCGCACCGAGCGTCGCGCCGACGACCTGGGCCGCGATATAGGGCAGAACCTCCTGTGCCGGCACCCTGCCAGCCGACCACAGCCCGAGGGTCACCGCCGGATTGAGGTGGCAACCGGAGATATGGCCGATGGCAAAGGCCATCGTCAGCACCGTGAGCCCGAAGGCCAGGGCCACGCCAACGAAGCCGATACCGAGCTCCGGAAACCCGGCGGCAAGCACGGCACTGCCGCAGCCACCGAGCACCAGCCATGCCGTACCGAGCAATTCCGCACTGAGCTTCCGGATCATCCTCATTCACCACACCTCACGGATGCTGACTGATCCCGGCTCAGTGCGCTCCAGACGAACTCTCCAGCTTTTTCTGGATGCTGCTCAGGTTGAAAGACCCCGGACTCTGGCTCGGCGGATAGTCCTGCATGGACTTCAGGAACTGCCCGGCCATCGCCTGGATCGGCGCGATCACGAAGGGCCGGTCCAGGAACCAGTCGTTGTAGGTATTCGAATTGTGCTGGGCCTTCTCGAAGGGGTCACGGCGCAGATTGAAGAGCAGCGGCACACGCAATTCAATGAAGGGCTCGCGCCACACGCCGAAGGCCTGCCCGCGGTTCTCCAGGAACACCAGCTTCCAGTCGTTATAGCGGGCAGCAACGACCTGGCCGTCATCGTTGACGTACCAGAACTCCTTGCGTGGTGATTTATCCGTCTTGCCGGACAGGTAGTCGAGCTGGTTATAGCCGTCCAGATGATTGCGGTACTTGCGCCCGTTGAGCGTCGTGCCTTTCAGCAGGCGTTGCTTGACATCCGTGTCGCCGGCAGCCGCTGCAAAGGTCGTCAGCCAGTCTTCATGCGACACGATGCCGTTGAGCGTGGTACCTGCCGGGAAGCGGCCCGGCCAGCGTGCAAAGGCTGGCACCCGGTAGGCGCCTTCCCAGTTGGAGTTCTTCTCACTGCGGAACGGCGTGGTACCGGCGTCCGGCCAGGTGTTGTAGTGCGGGCCGTTATCGGTCGAATACATGAGCAGCGTGTTGTCAGCCACACCGAGTTCATCCAGGAGCTTCAGGAATTTGCCGACATGCATATCGTGCTCGACCATGCCGTCCGAGTATTCGTCCTGGCCCGACTGCCCACGCAGTTCGGGTTTCACGTGCGTACGGAAGTGCATGCGCGTTCCGTTCCACCACACGAACCACGGCTTGCCCGCCGCCTGCTGTTCGCGGATGAAGGCGATCGCGCGATCGGAGGTTTCGTCGTCTACCGTTTCCATGCGCTTTTTGGTCAGCGGCCCGGTATCTTCGATACGCTGCCCGCCCTTGCCATCAGACCAGGTATGCAGCACACCGCGCGGACCGAAGCGCTCCAGAAAAGTCTGGCCATTGGGCAGCACCAGATCCCGCGGGTAGTCCTCGTTTTCCGGCTCTTCCTCGGCATTCAGGTGGTAAAGATTGCCGAAGAACTCGTCGAAGCCATGCATGGTCGGCAAATGCTCGTCGCGGTCACCCTGATGATTCTTGCCGAACTGGCCGGTGGCGTAGCCCTGCGCCTTCAGCACGGTTGCCATGGTGACATCGGTCTTCTGCCAACCCTGCGAAGCACCCGGCAGGCCCACCTTGGTCATGCCACTGCGCACAGGCACCGAGCCGCCGATGAATGCAGCGCGACCTGCCGTGCAGCTCTGCTGCGCGTAGTAGTCGGTGAAAGCCACGCCTTCTTTGGCAATGCGATCGATGTTGGGCGTCTTGTAACCCATCATGCCGCGGTTGTTGTGGCTGATGTTCCAGGTGCCGATGTCATCCCCCCAGATGACGAGGATGTTCGGCTGCTTTGTCGCGCCTTCGGCTGCCAGCGCCGAATACACCGGCATCAGCAGGAACGTGACAATGAGCAGTGGCAGAGAGGCACGGCGAAGGTGATGCTTGTTCATTGGTATTGCCCCTTCATCGTTGTTTCTAGGCGGGTGTGTCCCGATTCTATTCGAACAGTGGAATTAGTCCAACCCGCTGCGGGATGCAGCCGGGTAGAGCTGGGCAAGCTGCCGTTCGTAACCGCGAGCTGCACTCTCGTCACCACGCTTTCTGAGCAGATCGACCAGCGCCTGCAGGGTTTCGCCATCGGCGGGATGGCGTTGCTGGTTCTCGCGCAGGATGCGCAGCGCGTCCTCTGTCCTGC
>JAHDYN010000269.1:0-1396 GCA_023383735.1 Gammaproteobacteria bacterium
TACTGCACATGAATCAGCCGGAACAGCTTGACCAGCGCGTAGCTCAGCGGCGAAATGCGGTAGGCCACCACCATGGGACGGTTGAGCAGCATGGCTTCCAGCGTGGCGGTGCCCGAGGCCAGCAGGATCGCATCGGCGGCGGCCATCGCTGCATGCGACTGGCCATCGACGAGATGCAGGGGCAAGCCGTCGGTCGCTGCCTGCCACTGGGCAGCGAAACGGCTGCGCAAGGCCGGCGTGGCCATGGGCGCAACGAATACCACATCAGGCAGACGCGTCTTCAGCCAGCGCGCCGTCTCGGCAAAGACCGGGCCAAGGCGCTCCAGCTCGCTCCCGCGGCTACCCGGCATGACGGTAACCACCCTGCCCGTCCCGGCCAGTCCCAGCTGGCGACGGGCGGCAACCGGATCCGGATCGGCCGGCAGCTCATCGGCCAAGGGATGGCCGACAAAAACCGCCGGCACCTGGTGCCTGTGCAGAAAATCCGCCTCGAACGGCAACAGGCACAGCACCTGGTCGCAGGCTTCGCGCAGCACCCGCACCCGGCCACTGCGCCACGCCCAGACGGAAGGTGATACGTAGTGCACGGTGCGTATGCCGGCGGCCCGCGCCGTCCGCTCGATGCGCAGGTTGAAATCCGGCGCGTCGATGCCGATGTACAGGTCCGGGGGATCAGCGAGCAGGCGCGCTTCGAGTCCGCGGATGATGCGGCGCAGACGCGGCAGGTGGCGCACCACCTCGGCAAGGCCCATCACCGCCAGCTCGTCACTGTGCCACCAGGCTTCTGCGCCGGCAGCCCGCATCAGCGGTCCGGCAATACCGGTAAAGCGGATCCCGGGATCCCGCGCATGTACCGCGCGAATCAGGCCCGCACCGAGCCGGTCTCCGGAAACTTCTCCCGCAACGATGACAATCCGCGGCATGCGCGAAGTCAGCGGATCAGGCTCCGCTCGGAAGAGTCGATGAAGTCGACAAGGATGCGGAGTTCGGGCTGGCTTGCCACCAGCGCGGCAATCCGGTCACGCGCCTCGGCAAGCTGCAGGCCTTCGCGATACAGGATCCGGTACGCGTCCTTGAGATTGCGCAACTGATCGGGGCTGAAGCCACGCCGTTTGAGCCCCTCCGTATTGATACCATGCGGGGCAGTCGGCGTTCCCGCCACCATCACATAGGGCGGGACATCGCGCGTAATGGCCGCAAACCCGCCCAGGAAGCTGTGCGCACCGAGACGGCAGAACTGGTGGATGGCCGAAAACCCGCTGCAGATCACAAAGTCGCCGACCTGCACATGACCGGCCAGCGTCGTGTTGTTGGAGCAGATCACGTCATTCGCCACGCTGCAATCATGTGCGATGTGCACATAGGCCATGATCCAGTTGTCGTTGCCGATGCGGGT
>JAHDYN010000269.1:1406-3437 GCA_023383735.1 Gammaproteobacteria bacterium
ACGCCCTTGTCCTGTGCGGTACCTCGATGCACCGAGCAGAACTCGCGGAAGGTATTCCGGTCACCGATCTCCAGCCGTGTCGGTTCGCCGCCATACTTCTTGTCCTGCGGATCCTCGCCGATGACCGCAAAACCGAATATCCGGTTGTCGCAGCCGATGACGGTCGGCCCCTTGAGCAATGCATGGGCGCCGATCGTGGTGCCGGCACCGATCCGCACGCCCGGACCGATCACCGCATAGGGCCCGACGCTGACGCTGCTGTCGAGCTCGGCTTCTGTCGACACGATCGCGGTTGGATGAATCGCAGTCACTCAGGAGTCCTGTTTGAGACGTTTCTCGACAGCTCGAAGCCGGCGCGCGATTTCGTCAAGCTGACCAAATCGCACCATGTTCTTGCGCCAGCGCTGCAGGGTATCGGCTGGCGTACCGCCACCGGCATAGATACCGGCAACCGGAATGGAGCCGGGTACACTGGTACCCCCGCCGATCACCACATCATCCGCGATGACGAGATGGCCGGCGATGGCGGCCTTGCCGCCGATCGTACAGCGTGCGCCAATGGTCGTGCTGCCGGAAATGCCCGCCTGGCCTGCAATCACGGTGTGGGCACCGATGCGCGTATTGTGCCCGACCTGTATCTGGTTATCGAGCTTGACGCCATCGGCGATCACCGTGTCGCCGATGGCCCCTCGGTCGATCGTGGTGCAGGCGCCGATTTCGACATCATCGCCGATCAGCACGCCACCGATCTGTGGCACCTTGATCTGCCTGCCGTCGCGGTCTCGCGCAAAACCGAAGCCGTCAGCACCGATCACCGACCCGGAATGAATGATGCAGCGCCTGCCCACCCTGACACCCGCATAGAGCACCGCACCGGCAAAGATACGCGTGTCGGCACCGATCTCCACACCATCACCGATCGTCACATGAGCGCCGATGGCCACCCGCTCACCGAGCGACACACCGTCCCCGAACACCGCGCCGGGACCCACCTGGCAGCTGGCTGGAACACGGGTTGCAGCGCCGAGGACCGCAGCCGGATGCACGCCGGGCCGCAATGGCGGAGCTGGATGCAGATCGGTGGCGACCCGCGCATAGACGGCGTAGGGATCTGTGGTCAGCAGCGCGGCGACCGGGCAATCTGCTGCTTCAGCAGCACGGAGTATCACCGCTGTCGCTTTGGTGGCGGCAAGCCGGGAACGGTAAACCGGGTTGGCAAGAAAGCCCACTGAACCGGCCTCTGCGGCAGCCAGCGTGGCCACCCGGTCCACGACGCTGTCCGGGTCGCCGCGCAGTTCGCAACCATGCCGGACAGCGAGTTCGCCGAGCGTCATCCCCACTGGCTGCACCACGGCCCTGCGCCGACGCACTCACGGCGCGTCGTGCCGGTACCATCAGGCGCCGGCATGCTCTGACATGCGCCCGGCCTCAACCCGCGGGCCTGCGCTTCAGGGCTTGGCTGGCGCCGCTGCACCTGACCGGCTCTGCAAGGCCTGCAATATCTGTGCCGTGACATCCATGCCCGGGCTCACATACAGTGCATCACTGACGATCAGGTCATAACCGCCCTGGCGGGCAAAGCCCTCGACCTCACCGAGCAGGTTGACGCGCAGCTTGCCGAGTTCCTCGTTCTTGCGGTTGTTCAGATCCTCGCGCAGCTCTTCGAGCTCTCGCGCCAGTTCACGTTCATCGCGCCGCAGTTCGTTCTCGGCATTGCGGCGCTCGTCCGCACCCATGACGGCGGCATCCTTCTGCATCTTGTCTGCACGATCCTTGAATGCCTTCTGCTTGGCGAGCAGGTCCCGCTGCCGGGGCGCGAATTCATTCTCCAGCGCGCGGTTGGCCGCATTGGCCTGCGGTGACTCGGCCAGCAGACGCGCCACGTTCACAAAGCCCACCTTGACCGGCTTCGCCTGTGCCAGCACGGCCTGCGGCACAGCCAGCATGCCCGTCATCGCCAGCAGCACGGCCCACTTCCTGATCTGCAACATCGTCATTTCCTGTCTAATCAAAGTTGAGAGATTTCAGCAG
>JAHDYN010000270.1 GCA_023383735.1 Gammaproteobacteria bacterium
GCTCACACCGGCGATGTGGCAGCGTTCGACCTGGAGGGCATCAAGCACGTCCAGCAGCCAATTGGCGTAATCGTCGTTGAGGAACGAAGGCGGGTTGGGGTCGCTGTGCCCAGGCTGGCCGGGTATGTCCAGCGCGTAGACGCGGAAGTGCCTGGAAAGATCCGCGATCTGCAGTCGCCAGAGCGGTGCACAGCCGGCCACACCGGGAATCAGCAGAACCGGCTCTGCATCGGCGGGCCCGGCAACCAGCATGTGCGTGCGGCCGAAACGCGTATCGACATAAACGCTTTGCACGGGGACCGGGATTTTTGCCTGGGTCTCTTCATACCAGCTCATGATGGCGTTGAAGCCGGCCTCCGACTTGTACATCCTCAGATTCGGTTGCGTTGCAGCCGAGGGCCGGGATGCGGCCAACCCGGGTTTTTTCCTGTGCAATCCGGCTGAAAGACCAGCCAGGTCCCGGGCATTGATCGACACATCGACTCTCCGCAATCGCTCCCGAAACAGGAGCGGTCAGCGGAGTATTCGTCGTGCTGCGGAAGTCCGGATTCAGGCCCGGAACAGCGCCTCGTGGTCCCGGATGAATTGCCGCAGCGGGATGGGTTCGCGACCGATCAGTTGCCTGAAGGTCCCGGTGGTATGGTCGAGGCCGATATCGGCGATCTCCTGGAACAGCTGGCAGACCGCATTCAGGTGCCAGGGCTTGAGGATCCCGGTCATGCGCTCCCGGAACTGCGCCATCGGCATCGGCACATACTCGATCTTCCGGCCCAGCACTTCCGAAAACCGTTCCGCGACCTGGCTGAAGGTCAGCACTTCCGGACCGGTGATCTCGTGGCTCTTGCCGGCGTGGCCTGTGCCGGTCAGCACCTCGGCGCACACCGCGCCGATATCGCGCGCGTCCGCCATGCCGGTAGTGCCCTGACCCATCGGCAGGGAGAACTTGTCTTGCTCGCGGATCGATTTGGCACTGGCAAGCAGGTTCTGCATGAAGAAGTTCGGCTTGACCATGGTCCATGCGAGACCCGAGGCGCGTATGTATTCCTCCACCGCCCAGTGGGCGCGCGGTATCGGCGTCTGGGCCGTCGCCGTGGCCTCCATCGAGGACATCTTCACCAGGTGTTTCACGCCGGCCGCCACACACAGGTCGGTGAACTGCTTTTCGCTGGCTTCCTGCTGCTCGCCGTTGGGCAACAGCAAAAATGCCTTCTCGATGCCGGTGAGCGCCCGCCTTACGGTGTCGACATCAGCGATATCGCCGACCACCCGCTCCACGCCGGCCGCCTTCAGGTCCGCCGCCTTCGCCACATCGCGGACCAGCGCGCGCAACTTTGCGCCCCTGGCGATCAGTTGCCGTGCGGTTTCGCCACCGATCTTGCCGGTTACACCCGTCAGTAGAATCACATCTGCTCTCCAATGGAAAACGCCCCCTGCCGGCGCAAAGGGTAACAGCGTTTTTCCGCTGATTTATTGGCTAGCGTGAACGGCGCCGCGCTGCGCCCAGCAGCGCCAGTGCGCCACCGAACAGCCATGCGGCGGCGGGCAGCGGCACGGCGGCGATATCGCCGGGGCGCACGGCCCAGGCGTAGAGGCCCTGGCTCTTGAGCTCAAGATACTGGGAGCCGGCGCCAAAGTGAAAGTACCAGCTGTTGCTGGTATCCGGCGCGTACTCCGTGCCTGTCCAGTAGTAGTTGGCCTGGAGATTGGCGAAAGGTCCGGTATTGCTCAGGCAAAAAACCGGAAAGCCGGCGCAGCCGCTGGGGTTGCCGCTGGTATCGAAGGTACCGGTATTGCCCAGCGTAACCTCGAAGAGGTGTGCCATCTCGCTGTACACGGTCAAGCCGTCCTTGGTCTGCACGTTGTAGCCGCAGTCGGTACCGGTATATCCGAAGTCGCAGCCCGGCGCCCCCGTGTCGGTGACGAAGGGCAAGCGCCAGTCATTCGCGCCGAGATAGGCAGCGGTGTTCATCGCCCCAATCCATTCGTTCGCCTTGTCCCAGCTCATCTCGCCGTTGAACCCGATACCGGCAACACCGAAATCGGTGCTGTCGGCAAGATTCGCATCGGCGAGCCAGGTGATGCCAAGCGTGCTGTCGTAGTAGGCCTGACCGCCCAGGCGGCTGTACAGCGCGGCATTGGCCGCGCTGCCAAACAGCACGAAAAGAAGGATCCCGGCGGCGATTCTTTGCATTTGCCCACGCTACCTGTCCGGCCGCAGCGGCGTCAACTGCCACTTGCCAGAACCACTGGAGGGGCGCCCTTATGTCAAGGACAGACCGTACCGGGGGGCGGGTGGCGAAGGGCATCCCGGCTTTCCATCAGTGACTGCACTTATTGCGGCGCTGTCACGGCTTCAGGCAGAGTCGCCCCTTCCGCGAAAAAAAGCCGCATCCGGCAGGGTTCAGGGATAACACGATGGCACATCAGATCGACGAAAAGGTTCGGGACGCCTACGAGGAAGTCTTGCGGCGTAGCGCCGGCGAGGTGGAGTTTCACCAGGCAGTCCGCGAGGTATTGGAGACCCTGGGGCCGGTACTGGCCAAATACCCCGAATTCCGGGAAGGAAAGATCATCGAGCGCATCTGCGAACCGGAGCGGCAGATCATTTTCCGGGTGCCCTGGCAGAATGATCGCGGCGAGGTGCAGATCAACCGCGGTTTTCGCGTCCAGTACAACAGTGCGCTCGGCCCCTACAAGGGCGGACTGCGCTTCCACCCTTCCGTGTATCTGGGCATCGTCAAGTTCCTCGGCTTTGAGCAGATTTTCAAGAACGCGCTGACCGGACTGCCGATCGGTGGCGGCAAGGGCGGGTCGGACTTCGACCCCAAGGGCAAGAGCGACAGCGAGGTCATGCGCTTCTGCCAGAGTTTCATGACGGAACTCATGCGCTACATCGGCGAGTACACCGACGTGCCGGCCGGCGACATCGGTGTAGGCGGCCGCGAAATCGGCTTCCTGTTCGGCCAGTACAAGCGGCTCACCTCGCGCTATGAAGCGGGTGTGCTGACCGGCAAGGGTCTCGGCTACGGCGGCTCGCTGGTGCGCACCGAGGCCACCGGCTACGGCACGACGTACTTCGTCAGGGAGATGCTCGAAGTACGCAAGGACAGCTTCGAGGGCAAGACCTGCATCGTCTCCGGCTCAGGCAACGTCGCGATCTACACCATCGAGAAGATCCACGAACTCGGCGGAAAGGTGGTGGCCTGCTCCGATTCAGACGGCGTGGTTCAGGACAAGAATGGCATCGATATTGAGCTGGTGAAACAACTCAAGGAACGCGAACGCCGCCGGATCAAGGATTACATCGAGTACCACAAGCACGCCAAGTACGTGGCCGGCGGAAACATCTGGGATATCCCCTGCCTGGGTGCCATGCCATCGGCAACGCAGAACGAGATCAACGCCAAGGACGCAGCCACACT
>JAHDYN010000271.1 GCA_023383735.1 Gammaproteobacteria bacterium
AGGCGGGCACGCGACGAGGCCGGTACGGCGGCGATTGCCGGCGATGCCGCTGCCGAGGTCTACGGTCTGCAGAAACTGGTCACCGATATCGAAGACCGCCCGGACAACACGACGCGGTTTCTGGTGATCGGCCGGGAGTTGCTGGCAGCGAGCGGCAGCGACAAGACCAGTCTGCTGCTCTCGACGCAGGACACGGACGATGCCGGTGCCCTGCAGAAGCTGCTCGCACCGCTGGCCCAGCACCAGGTCAACATGACGCGCATCGAGTCACGGCCGTCCCGGCGGCGAAAGTGGCACTACGTGTTCTTTGTCGATATCGACGGGCATGCCGGGGACAAGCAAGTTGCACTGGCGCTGGCTGAATTGCAGAAACGCGCCCAGCTGTTTCGCATCCTTGGTTCCTACCCCAAGGCGATCCTCTAAGGCGCCGGATGCAAATGCCCGGGCCCGATCGCTTTTCAGCACTTGCCGCCGAGGGAGTGCTTGGCCTGCAGCCCTATGTGCCGGGCAAACCGGTCGCCGAGCTCGAGCGCGAGTACGGCATTCGCGATTCGATCAAGCTCGCATCCAACGAGAACCCGCTCGGCCCGCCACCCGCCAGCATCCGCGCGATCAGCGAGGCGCTCGACGACCTGGCCCTTTATCCCGATGGCGCGGCTTTCGAGCTGAAGAATGCGCTGGCCAGGCGCCTCGCCGTTGATCCGGTGCGGATCACGGTTGGCAATGGTTCCAATGAGTTGCTGTCGCTGGTTGCCGAAACCTTTCTGACGCCAGCGACCGAGGCGATCTACTCGCAGTTTGCCTTTCTGATCTATGCGCTGTCGGTGCAGGCGACCGGTGCGGTTGCGCGCGTTGCAGCAGCGAATGTGGCAGACCACCCGCAACCGCTGGGCCACGATCTGGACGCAATGAGGAAACTGGTCACGCCCGCCACGCGACTGGTTTTCATTGCCAACCCGAACAACCCGACCGGTACCTGGCTCGGCGCTGCCGAATTGCGCGCATTCATCGGCGGCCTGCCGTCGCACGTGCTGGTGTTGCTCGATGAGGCCTACGGCGAGTACGTTGCGGGCGCCGACTGGCCGGATGCCCTGCGCTGGCTGGATGAATTTCCCAACCTGATCGTCACGCGCACCTTTTCCAAGATGTATGCGCTGGCCGGGCTGCGGGTGGGTTATGCGATCAGCCATCCGCAGGTGGCGGAGTTGCTCAATCGCGTCCGTCAGCCATTCAACGTGAATTCCCTGGCGCAGGTCGCGGCCCGGGCGGCGCTCGACGATGCCGGGCACGTCATGCGCTCCCGGCAGCTGAATGCGCAGGGGCTCACCCAGCTGAGCGAGGGCCTCGGTGCCCTGGGCTGGCGCGTATCGCCTTCGGCAGGCAATTTCGTGCTGGTGGATACCGGAGGTCCGGCCCAACCCTGGTATGAAAAACTGTTGCGCACCGGTGTCATCGTCCGGCCGGTCGCCAACTACGGCTTGCCTGATCATTTGCGCATCACGGTCGGCCTTCCGGAGCAGAACGAGCGGCTGCTGTCAGCCTTGCGCAGCCTGAGGGCCGGAAAGGCGGAACAGGCGTGAGCAGTTCTTTCACGATTGAGCCGTCGCGGCGCATTGCCGGCACGATGCAGGTGCCGGGTGACAAGTCGATCTCCCACCGTGCCCTGATGCTGGGTGGCGTGGCGCACGGTGCGACGCGGGTTTCGGGCTTCCTGCCGGGCGAGGATTGCCTGGCGACGCTGGCGGCCATTCGCAGCATGGGCATCGATATCGAGCAGCACGACGCGACGACGATCACCGTGCATGGCAAGGGCCTGCGCGGGCTGCGTGCGGCGCCCGGTCTGCTGGACATGGGCAACTCGGGCACTGCGATGCGGTTGTTCATGGGCCTGCTCGCGGCACAGGGCTTTGACAGCACGCTTGCCGGTGACGAATCGCTGAACCGCCGCCCGATGGAGCGCGTGGCTGTGCCGCTCAGGCTCATGGGAGCGGGCATCAGCACCACGCATGGCAGACCGCCGGTGCATATTTCCGGGGGCCGCAAACTGCAGGGCATCCGCTACGAGATGCCGGTCGCCAGTGCCCAGCTGAAGTCGGCGCTGCTGCTGGCTGGCCTGTATGCAGACGGTGACACGGTACTGACCGAACCGGCGGTAACCCGTGACCACACCGAGCGCATGCTCATCAGTCTCGGCCTGCCCGTGCATCGTGACGGGCAGACCGTGAGCCTTGGCGGCGGTGGTCAGCTGACCGGAACCGGCATCCGCGTACCCGGCGACCTGTCGTCGGCGGCTTTCTTTGTGCTGGCCGCCTGTCTGGCCGGCGAGGGCGAGCTGATCATCGACAACGTCGGACTGAATCCGACGCGTACCGGGATCTTGCGCATCCTCGAGCTGATGGGCGCCGATCTGCGCGTCGAACCGGCAGCGGACAGCGGCGCAGAACCGGTGGGCCGCCTCATCATCAGGCCATCGGATCTCCAGGGTGCGCGCATTCCGCCCGAACTGGTGCCGCTGGCGATCGACGAGTTTCCGATGGTGTTTGTTGCCGCGGCGCTGGCGCGCGGAGAGACAGTCGTCAGTGGTGCCGCAGAGCTGCGGCACAAGGAAAGCGACCGTATCAGCGTGATGGTGGCCGGCCTGCGCGCGCTGGGCATCGAGGTCGAGGAGTTGCCCGATGGCGCCCGCATCCGGGGCGGCAGCTTCAGCAGCGGCACGATCGACAGCCGGGGCGATCATCGGGTGGCGATGGCCTTTGCCGTGGGTGCGGCGCGGGCAGCCGGGCCGGTGCGGATTCTGGATACGGCCAATGTGGCCACTTCGTTTCCCGGTTTCGTGAGCCAGGCAGCGGCGGCAGGTCTGGCGATCAAGGCAGAACGCGGTGACTGATGCCCCGAGCGACCGGGTGCCGGTTGTAGCCATCGACGGGCCGGGTGGCGCAGGCAAAGGCACGATCAGTCGTCTGGTGGCGGAGCGGCTGGGCTGGCACCTGCTGGACAGCGGTGCCCTGTATCGCCTGGTTGCACTGGATGCCACCACCCGCGCCGTGGCCCTCGATGCGGAAGCGGAGGTGGCCCGCCTTGCGGCCAGTCTGGATGTGCGCTTCGACACCCGGGGCGGCGAGGAGCGCGTCTGGCTGGGCGGGCGCGATGTCACGCAGTTGATCCGCAGCGAAGCCTGCGGGCAGGGCGCCTCGGTGGTTGCCGCATTGCCCATGGTGCGGGCTGCCCTCGTTCAGCGGCAACGCGACTTCCGCCGGCCGCCTGGTCTGGTTGCCGATGGCCGCGACATGGCCACGGTGATTTTCCCGGATGCGGGCCTCAAGGTCTTTCTGACGGCGAGCGTTGAGGAACGGGCGCGCAGACGCCATAAGCAGTTGAAGGACAAGGGTATTGATGTTAGCCTTG
>JAHDYN010000272.1:0-2834 GCA_023383735.1 Gammaproteobacteria bacterium
GATGCCGAGAATCAGCAGGATGCCGCCCACCAGCACCATGGAGTCCCGCACGATACCCGGCAGTTTGCGCAGCGGAATCTCGCGATAGACCAGCGTTTCGACCACGAGCACATAGACGACGGTCACTGCGGCAGCCTCGGAGACAGCCACCAGCCCGCTGTAGATGCCGCCCAGCACGACGAAAGGCAGCGGCAGCTCCCAGATCGACTCGCGGGCCGCCTGCCCGACCTCGCGCCAGGAGAACTCCGAGATCGGGCGCCGGTTCGAGCGGTTCATCCACAGGCAATACGCTGCCAGCACGAGCATCATCAGCACACCGGGCAGGATGCCGGCTATGAACAGCTCGTCGATGGATACCTCGGCGATGATCCCGTAGATGATCAGCGGGAGCGACGGTGCAAACAACAGGCCAAGACTGCCCGATGAGGTGACCAGCCCGAGCGTGAACCCCTCCCTGTAGCCGGACTGCACCAGTGCCGGGTAGAGCAAGGCACCGATGGCGATGATGGTGACACCCGAACCACCCGTGAAGGCGGTAAACAGCGAGCAGGTTGCCACCGCCACCATGGCGAGACCACCCGGCAACCAACCAAGCAAGGCTGAACTGAGGCGCACCAGGCGGGCTGCTGCACGACTCTCGCTCAGGAGATAACCGGCAAAGGTAAACAGCGGAATGGCGAGAAGAATCGGCGTTTCAGCGATCCCGAAGATCTCGATCGGTACCGCCGTCAGCGGTATGTCGCTGCGGGCAAATCCCAGCAGCGCACTGGCACCAATCACGGCAAACAGCGGCGCTCCCATCAGCGCCAGCAGGATCAGCAAAGCGCCAGTCAGGATCACGACCGTACCCCGCCGCGCATCAAAGCAAGCAACCGCCCGGCGGCACCGATCAGGTACCGGTATGCGATCAACGCGAACCCGACCGGCAGCACAGCCTGAAACGGCCAGACTGGCAGGTCACCGAGAATCTGGTCGCCGAATTCGCGGGACTCTGCCACGAACTCCCAGGAGTACCAGGCCAGCACGCCCGCGACGCCGACCGTGAACAGATCGACGACGACTGCGGTCACGGTGCGTCCGTTCCTGGAAAGAAACCGCGACAGAAGATCGATGCGCAGATGGACGTTGTCGCGGCTGGCGGCCACCGCGCCTACGATCGCTGCCCACAGCACCATCAGGCGCAAGGCCTCATCAGCCCAGCCTATGCCGCTGCCCATCACATTGCGCAACACGACCTGATACGCGGCCAGGCCGATCATGGCAAAGAGGATGATGGCCAGCAGCAGGTTTTCCAGCCCGCGCCCGATGCGCTCAGCGCGCCTGAGTATCCCGCCGGACTCGGCTGACTGGTCCGGGGCCTGCTGCGACCAGCTCACCGAGCCGGACCAGCCGCCTTGCTGACCGACAAAGCCGCCCGATACTCCTGCACATAGCCACGGGCCTCGCGCAGCAGGTCAGCGGAGATACTGCCACTGGCGGCAAGCTTGTCCATTGCGCCGGCCGTGGATGCGCGCCACACAGGAACCTCGGCCGGATCCAGCTCGAGGAACTGCATCCCGTTGGCCCGCAGCGCCTGTTCTGCCTTGGCGTTGTCGATGCGGTTCTGCGCATCGAAGTGCTTGTAGAGCTTCGTCATCACCTCACGCAACACCGCCTGATCCGCCGCGCTGACGTTCTTGA
This sequence comes from Gammaproteobacteria bacterium, assembly GCA_023383735.1. GTDB lineage: Bacteria > Pseudomonadota > Gammaproteobacteria > Steroidobacterales > SHZI01. The sequence goes on from JAHDYN010000272.1 coordinate 1,681, forward strand.
GCGCATTCCTGTCGATGGCGAGCAGACCGATCGTATAGCTGAGCGGCTGCGTCGTGATGTACTTCGTTTTCGTGTACCACTGCAGGACCACCGCACCGACCGGTGGTGTCGCAACGATATCCAGCAAACTGGTCTGCAGCCCGGTGAGCACGTCGGTAATCGGCAATGCGACGGGTGAGAGCTGCAGTGACTCCATGGCTGCGTAGCTGGTCGGATCCCCTTCGGGCACCCAGATCTTCTGACCGCGAAGGTCGGCGATACCCGTCACCGGCTTGTTCGACATCAGGTAGGCAAAACCGCCCCCGGCAAAACCGAAGGATACGAAGCCGGCATCCTCAAGGCCCGCGGCCAGGCGTTTGTCCAGCCGGCTACGCACGAAATCAACTTCATCGAGCGTGTCGAAAAGCATCGGTGAGCCGTAAATGACGATATCCGGATACCGATCCTGCAGGCCATTCGAGGTAAACACCCCGCCGTGCAGCTGGCCGATACGGATTTTGCGTAGCACCTTCCGGTCGCTGCCCTGTATGCCGCCGCCATAGAACTTCAGATTGACGCGACCGGAGGTGCGGTCCTTGATCTGCGCCCCCGCAACGCGCAGGTCTTTCATCCAGGAAGATCCCTCCGGCGCAACCGTCGCGATCTTCAGATCGGTCGCATGCAACACGCCCGGCAGGAAGACGCTGACCAGGATGACCAGGGAGCGCAGCAGCGACATAGTCTGTTTCAGCACAGTCATCAGAACAAGTTGCCTCTAGAAGTAATCATCGCCCGAAGCCAGCAGCCCGGCGGCCTGCCGCTGGGCCAGTATATTGAACAGTGTATAGCCTGGCTGGCGGGGATCCGCCTGCAACACCTCGTTCAAAAGCTGATCGTGCAGCTCACGATCATAGACGAGGCGCGCATAGCCGCGGGCATAGTCGACCAATACACCGAGGTCGCGCCGCTCGGTCAATGCCAGTGCGCGCTCGAAATACATGCGCCCACGCTCGGGCTGCCCACCGAGCGCCGCTGGTCGCAGCGTGTTGAGTACGCCGAGATAGGTATTGACGAGCGCCGCATCGCTGTCGGCGCTGATCACCAGCAACCGGTTCAGAACAGCTTCGATTCTTGGCAGCTCGGCGAGCGCTTCCCAATCCTCGCCATGTGTCCTG
>JAHDYN010000272.1:2844-3405 GCA_023383735.1 Gammaproteobacteria bacterium
ACGTAGCTCAACAGCACAGTTGCATCACGGGGACCAGCCTTGCCGAGCTGCGTTTCGAGATCACCGTATGCCAGCTTGTCGATGCCGCAGACGGATCCGCGACCGTCGGCGCACAGTGCGCGCACGCCGTAGTCGCGGGCATGCGCAGCAAGATTCGCCGACCGGCCCGGATCTTCGACAAACACCACGGCATATGCCGCATAGAGCCTTGCGGTCGCGCCAAGCACATCGCCCGAGGCATCAGGCGATGCCGCCAGCGAATCGAGGATCAGCAGGTAGGCCGGCAGGCTGTCACGAACGAGCTCAGGATCATCCTGGTTCAGGATCGCCGTGGAGAGATTGCCGGCAAACTCCGCTGCGGCGGATTTCGCCATGCTGGCGCAGCCGGACACGAGTCCGGCACACAGCAAGGCAGCAACCGCAAGACGCAAACGTCGCGCCATCCGGCACAGCTCCGGTCCAGCGCGATACCGTGGCAGACAGGGCACCGGCAGGTCCCGGGGTGGTCAGACCTTTTCGCGAATACGTGCGGACTTGCCGCTGCGATCACGCAGGTAGTAG
>JAHDYN010000273.1 GCA_023383735.1 Gammaproteobacteria bacterium
ACCGCCCCGTATCGCCAGCTTGTGTGGCCAGGTGCCATCGTAGTCCGGGAAGATCTCCTTGATGGCCTCGTCACGCCAGCGATAGCAGCCGATGGCGCGCAGGGTGGCCGAGATATCCTCGGTGCGGTACCCGATGCCCAGCTGCTCGGCGACCTGCGCTCCCCGTGGCGTGGTGGTGGTGGCCGAGTCGGTTTCCGGCATCAGCAGGCCGAAGACCTTGCCCGCGCCAACTGCGCGAACGCTCAAGGCGGCGCAGACCGCGCTGTCGATGCCGCCGGAAATGCCGATGACCAATCCGCGACGGCGCAGCCGTTTGGCGAGCATGCCGCGCATGCTTGCGGTGATGCGTTCGATCTCTGCCTTTACATCGAGATCAAGGACGTTCCGGTGCAGTTTTGTCATGGTGTCTTCGCCTGTATATCCGGGTTGCGGCGGGCCTCAATGACGCGGACCTGCCCGGCAGCGTCGTTGTGCGTATGAACCTCATCATAGTGCAGGTCGGCGGCGAGGCTTTTCGCCACACCGGCGCCCTGACCGAGGCCAATCTCCATCAGCAGCCAGCCGCCCGGTTCGAGCAGTTGCGGTGCGGTGGCGATCAGTTTGCGGATGATCTTCACGCCGAAGGGACCGCCATCGAAAGCCAGGCGGGGTTCGTGCCGGCTGATTTCCAGCGGCATCCCGTCCACACGTGCGCTGGAGATGTAGGGAGGGTTGCAGGTGATCATGTTTACCGTGCCCTGCAGGGCGGGGTCGCTGAATGGTTCAAGCAGGTCACCACAGCGGAACTCCACGTCCGTGCGTCCGAGAAATGCCGCATTCTGCGTGGCGAGCCCGACCGCGTCGGGGCTGAGATCGGCACCCATGACGCGCGCCTGAGGCAGATGGCAGGCGATGCCGAGTGCAATGTTGCCGGCACCGGTGCAGACATCGATCACCAGCGGCCGGGCGACGGGCATGGACTGCAGGCGGCGCACCGCGCAGAAGCCAAGCTGCTCGGTTTCCCGGCGCGGCACCAGTGCGGCTGGTGAAGCCAGCAGGACCTGCCCCATGAAATCCTGCCGGCCCGTGAGGTGTGCCAGCGGGACGCCGTTCAGGCGCTGCTCGATGAGGGCTTCGAGCCGGGTGATGCCGGCGTCGTCCAGCATTGCGGGCCTGAACGCCCCAAGCTGACTGATCGCGAGTGCCTTGCCTTCGGCCAGGGCCCACAGGCAGCGCAGGGTGACCTCCGGACTCTCATCCGGCTTGTCGGGCAGCAGTTGCAGGCGGTCGCGCAGCTGCTGCAACAGTCTTGCATGGGTGCCGAGGGGATCGTTCATGCTCATGAGCGCAGGGTCGCCTTCCGAGGGGGCTGGCTGGCTGCAGGGGGCAGCATCATGCCAGCGCTTTGCGATCGATCTTGCCGTTGGGGCTCTTGGGCAGGGTGTCGCGCAGCACGATATCGCGCGGCACCATGAAGTTCTCCAGCCGGCGGGTCAGTTCATGACGCAACTGGCGTTCGTTGAGCGTCTCTCCGTCTACGGGTACCACGAACGCGCGTATGGCCTGGCCGAGTACCTCGTCCGGCACGCCGATTACCACGGCTTCACGAACCCCGGGTATCGAACAAAGCGCTGCTTCGACCTCCGCAGGGCTGACCTTTTCACCGCGGGTCTTGATGATGTCGTCGGTGCGGCTGAGAAAATACAGGCAGCCGTCTTCATCCATGCGGAACCAGTCGCCGGTGCACAGCACCCGCTCGCCGGGGATGTCGCCCGGGAAAAGCATCTCGTCGGTACGCTTCTGGTTGTTCCAGTAGCCACGCATCATGTGGGGCCCGCGGACATGCAGGATGCCGGAACCCCCGGGTCCGACCGGCTCGCCTTCCGGTGAGCGCAGATAGACTTCCGTACCGGGAATGGCGATACCGACCGAGCCGGGCTTCGCGTCGATCAGTTCGGGCGGCAGATAGCTGACGCGCTTGCACTCCGTCAGGCCATACATGGCGAAGATCATCGCGTTCGGAAAGATCTCCCGCAGGATCGCGATATGTGCCGGCGGCAGTGCCGCGGCGGTATTGGTGACGCGTCTGACCTCGGGGAACAGCAGCTGACTGCGCCGGTGCGCCGCGATGATCATGGCGAAGACGGTCGGTACGCCCGGAAAGGTGGTGACGCCATGCGCATTCATGCGCGCAAACACCTCGGCCGGAAAGGTAAACGAGCGTTCAAGGATCAGCGTTGCGCCTGCCCAGACTGACAGCAGCAGCTGATACAGGCCGTAGTCAAAGGCCATCGGCAGCAGGTTGAGTTGCACGTCATCGCTGGCCAGCCGCTGATATTCCGACAGGCTGCCTACGGCAAACACCATCGACTGGTGGGTGTGCATGACGCCCTTGGGATTGCCGGTGCTGCCCGAGGTATAGATCAGTGCAGCCAGGTCGGTGGGTATGGTGCCGGGCTCGCGCAGCGTATCCCCGGCACCTGCCAGCACATCGCTGAGCCACTCGGCCTTGATGCCACTGCCGGAGAGCGCTTGCAGCTCGCCGCCCTGTCCGGAAACGATGATGTGCGTGAGGCTCGGCACATTGCCGACGACTGCGCTGGCAACTTCCGCGAGGTGAATGTCGGTTAGCAGGTGACGGACGGTGCAATCGTTGCTGATGAAGCAGAGCTTGTCGTGCTTGGTCTGCGGATTGATGACCAGAAAAACGCCACCGGCCTTGAGAACGGCAAATATGCCGATGGCGCAGGCAACCGTGTTGTCCATGAAGATCGCAGCACGGTCGCCACGGCGCAGGCCGCGAGCCTGGAGTGCCGCAGCCAGCCGGTTTGCCGAGTCATCCAGCTCGCGGAAGCTGCAGGCCTCCTTGCCGGTATCCACGGCGATCTTGTCGGGCCAGCTGCGTGCCGAGGCCGACAGGCCATCATGCAGCAGGGCGCGGTAGGCGCGGTGCGTTGCCGTCATGTGCTGGCCTTTGCTCAGCCTGATGCCTGGCCGGTCTTGCGGGCCACGAACTGTGCCAGCCGGTTGATCGAATCGAAGTTCTCCGGCAGCAATTCGGCATCGTCGACTTTCACCCCGAACTGCTCCTCGAGGAACATCACGAGTTCCAGGATTCCGGTGGAATCGATGATGCCCTTGTCCAGGAACGAATCATCGTTGCCCAGGGCATTCTGGTCGCTGGTAAAGAGATAAGTATCGAGAACGTAGGCGCGAAGCTTTTCTGTAACCGACATTCCGGGGCCCTGTCCTGGTGCTGATTCAGCGGATTATTGTTGCAGGTGACTGCCGGGCATGCGCCTGCCGTCGACGAAGGCCTGGTGCCACAACTGCGTGGACAATATACCAAGCAGCGCCATGTTGTCCTTGAAGCCAATCACACGACCCTGTTCGATTTTCCGCAACAGG
>JAHDYN010000274.1 GCA_023383735.1 Gammaproteobacteria bacterium
TCCAGATCTTGTTGCCGAAGCTGCCGCCGATGTCGTGGGTGCGGATGCGCACCTGATCGACCTTCAGCCGCAGACCGGGCGCCAGCAGCTGCTGGGCAAAACCGGGGAAGGAGTTGTTGCAGAGGAAATCCACGGTGCCCTGGCGGGTCCACTCGGCCACGCAGGCGTTGCCTTCGAGCGGCGTGCTGGCGTAGCGGTGGAAATGCAGGCGCGGAATACGCACCACGTGGGCAGCGTCGCGGAACGCCTGCTCCACGTCACCGTATTCATAGACGCCGTGCCAGGTCCGGTTGGTGCCCGCTGCCTCGTGCAGGATGACCTTGTCGGTGAGCGCTTCCTCGGCATCGACCACCGCATCGAGCATCTCGTAGTCGATATCGATGAGCTGGCCTGCATCCATCGCCAGCGCCGGCGAGGTGGCTGCAATCGCCGCAACCGGCTCGCCCTGGAAGACGACCTTGTCGATGGCCAGCGGCAGGTCGCGGATCTTGTCGCAGGGCTCGGGGCCGAGCTGCATATAGGGGTCACAGTGCTCGAGCACATCCTTGCCGGTCAGCACACAGACCACGCCGGGCAGCGCTTCGGCTGCCGCGGTATCGATGCTGAGGATGCGCGCATGAGCGTAGGGCGAGCGGAGGATGTAGAGATGCAGCATCCCGGCGCCGAGTTCGTCATCGGCAAACAGGCCTTTCCCGCGTACCAGCCGCTCGTCTTCCTTGCGCCGCAAGGAGGTTCCCACCCAGCTCATGATGCACTTCCCCGTTGCATGGTCCCGGCCATCTGTCTCAGCCACCCTGGCCGGGCGACAGCGCCGCCTGGATGGCATCGATCAGCCGCTGTATGTCCTTCTTGGCGATCGGCCGGATCAGGCCGCCAGCCAGCGCGACCAGCTTGCCGAACATGCTGAGGTCGCCTTCCCATTTGACCCGCGTACCACCGCCATCCAGCGCTTCAAGATCGAAGGACGTCAGCATGTTGAAGGTGCTGCCCATGACCTTGCCCTTGCCGCTGTATGCCGCGCGGCGCGGCTCCTCTTGGCCCTCGAGGGCCAGGTTGACGACCGCCGAGCCGCGGATCTTGCCAACCCCCACTTCAACCGTCACGTCAGTGCTGCCGTCGTCCTTCGGCTCCAGGCTGCGGTAGGTCGGCAGCAGCGGCGCAAACTTCTGCGGATCGGCGAGCAGCTTGTAAACCTCCTGCGGCGATGCCGTCACGGTGAACTCACCGTCGAACTTGATGCCCATCTAGCCATCCCCCCGCAGCTCGGTGGCGGCTGCCTCGATCGCCTTGAAAATATTCTGGTAACCGGTGCAGCGGCACAGGTTGCCCTGGATGGCCTTGCGGATATCCCTGGCGCTCGGCTGCGGATTGGCCGCGAGCAGCGCATGTGCCGACATCAGCATGCCGGGCGTGCAGTACCCGCACTGCAGGCCGTGGTGTTCCGAAAAGGCCTTCTGCAGGGGGTGCAGCTCGCCCTCCTTCTCCAGACCCTCGACGCTGAGGATTTCGCCGCCATCGGCCTGCACCGCCAGCACCGTGCAGGATTTGACGGGTGCGCCATTGAGCTGCACCGTGCAGGCACCGCAGTAGGTGGTGTCGCAGCCGATATGAGTACCGGTCAGGCGCAACTCCTCGCGCAGGAACTGCACCAGCAGCAGACGGGGCTCGACTTCGCGCCGATACAACTGCCCGTTGACAGTCACCGCGATGGGCACGCGTTCGATCGCCTCAGTAGTACTCATGGCTTACCTCGACTGTCTCGCCGTGACACCGGCGTTTCGCGGCTTCGATGCCGCGCTTGACCAGCGCATTGATGATGGAATTCTTGAAGGCGATGGAGCCGCGCTGATCCTCGACCGGATCGCACTCGGCCACCGCCGCGTCGGCAGCGCGGGCGACGTTTGCCGGCGTCAGCGTCTTGCCCTTGAGTTCGGCCTCGGCCGCGCGGGCATGGATCGTGGTGAGCCCGGCCGCACCGATCGCGATGCGCGCATCCTCGCACTGCTCGCCCTGCAGGCTGAGCTGCACACCGACCGAAACGGTCGGATAGGCCGGCGCACAGCGCTTGAAACCGACATAGGCGCCGGCACTGCCCTTGGCCGGCATCGCAAAGCTGATACCCGTGACCAGTTCGCCAGGCTTGAGCCTGGTGACGTACAGATCCTCGACGAAACCGTCCACCGGCAGATCACGCTTGCCGCCCGGGCCCTGGGCGTGCAGCGTCGCGTCGAGGACGGTCAGCAACACCGGCCAGTCGCAAGCCGGATCGCCGGACGCCAGTGAGCCGCCAATGGTGCCGCGGCTGCGCACCTGGTTGTCGGCGATGCCGTTGGCGCAATCGCCGACAATCGGCAGCAGTTTGGCGAGCGGCGAGCGGGCGATGCGCGCATGCGTGGCCAGCGCGCCGATCTGCGCCGCTTTGGCATCATGCGTGATGGCATCCAGGCCCGGTATGCGGCCGATATCCACCAGATCGGTGAAATCGCCGAAACGCATTTTCATCCAGACCAGCAGGCTCTGGCCGCCGGCCAGCGGGCGGGCGCCCTCGCCAAGCTCGGACAGCTGCCGGATGGCCTCCCCGATCGAGGCGGCACGGTGGTAACGGAATGGCGCTGGATACATGCTTGCTTCTCCCCACCCGGATTGATAACACGGGGCCGCCTGACGATCTATCCGGCTGCGCGTGCGGCTAACAGATTTGCCCAGAATGGGAACCGCGGCCGAGGGGCGCATGGCTATGCTCAACAGCCGGGTATCGTTTAGCCCCGAATTTGAATCAGGTCTGATGCAATGGCGCTCAACCTAGAGGACTACTACCTGCCGGCCAGCCTGCGGGAAGCCAGCGAACTGCTGCAGCGCTACGGTGCCGGCGCCATGGTCGTGGCCGGTGGTACTTTTGTACACGGTCTCGAAGTGCGCGGCCTGCTCGCCGAGACGGTCGCCCTCGTCGACATCAGCCGGCTCGGGCTGCGCGGCATCAGCGAGACCGGCGGTGGCGGCATTTCGCTCCAGGCGCTGACCACCCTCGCCGAAGTCAGCCAGGCACCCCTCATCGGCAGGAATCCGGCCTTCGGCTGCATAGGCGATGCGCTGCACTATCCGCCGCGCCAGATCCTCAACGTCGGCACGGTCGGTGGTTGCGTCGCTGCTGCCGCACCGCTGTACGATCTGCCGGCCGCCTTCCTGGCGCTCGATGGACAGGTAACGGCCAGTCTGTCCGGCCGGCAGCGCACCATTCCGCTGAACGATTTTTTCGTCGGCCTGTTCGAAAGCGCCCTGCAGCGCGGCGAGATCATCACCGCCATCGAACTTCCGGCGCCTGCCGCCCGTACCGCGAGCGCCTTCCTGAAGCTCGAAACCAATGCCAACGATCTCTCCAT
>JAHDYN010000275.1 GCA_023383735.1 Gammaproteobacteria bacterium
GACGGCCTGCGGTACGCTGATACTGCCAGCATGTCCGACACCTCATACCTGACTGGCCACCTGCTGATCGCGATGCCGGCGATGCAGGATCCGAATTTTCACCGCACCGTCACCTACATCTGCGAACACAGCGACCAGGGCGCCCTCGGCATCATCATCAACCGGCCGCTCGACCTCGATCTCGGCAGCGTGTTCGAGCAGCTGTCACTGAATTCGTCGGATCCCTCGCTGGCAAGACAGCCCGTTCTGCAGGGTGGCCCGGTACACCAGGAGCGCGGCTTCGTCCTGCATCAGGCCGAGGAAGCGGCAGCACAGGACTTTGATGCCACGCTGGCCGTGGCCGATGCGATCCGCGTGACCACCTCCCAGGACATCCTGACGGCGATGGCCAATGGCCGCGGCCCGCGACGCGTGGTCGTGGCACTCGGCTACGCCGGCTGGGGCCCGGGGCAGCTCGAACAGGAGATGGCGCAGAACGCCTGGCTCAGCGTGCCGGCCGTGCCGCGCATCATCTTCGATACGCCCTTCGAGCAGCGCTGGCAGCAGTCGGCGGGCCTGCTCGGCATCGACATGAGCACCATGAGCTCCGAGGCCGGGCATGCCTGAGCTGCAGCTCCCGCGCAGCGGCCAGCCTGGCGGCAGCCGCACACAGCCGTGAGTGAACCTGCCACAACCGCGCTCGTCTTCGATCATGGCGGGCGGCGCATCGGCGTCGCGCTCGCCAGCCGCAGCCCGCGCCTCGCCTCGCCGCTGACGACCCTTGCCGCACGCAGCGGTGTCCCCGACTGGCCGGAGGTGGAGAAGCTGGTCCGCGAGTGGTGTCCCGGGTGCCTCGTCGTCGGCGTCCCATATAATGAGCCGGGCCGGCGCATCAACAGTGGCGGCAACAGCGCAAACACCGACAGTGAATCCGCCGCCGAGCGCTTTGCAGCGGAGCTGGAAGACCGCTGGCAGCTTCCGGTGATCCGTGTGGACGAACGGCTGAGCTCTGCCGAGGCAGAGTACCGGCTGCGCGACCAGCGACGTTCGGGCCTCCGGCAGCGCAAGGTGCGGAGCGGCGATGTCGATGCCGTGGCCGCCTGCGTGATTGCCGAGAGCTGGCTGGATCTGCCCGCTCCAAAGAACTGAATGCAGACAGACAGCGAGCTCATGAATCGACCACACCGCGGCACCATCCACAGCATCGATGCCCGCGTCATCGATCAGCAGGCCTGGCCGGACCGGCAGTTCATCCTGCGCCTGCACGCCCCGGACTGTGCACGCACCGCAACCCCCGGCAGCTTCGTGCATGTGCGCTGCAACCCCGACATCCCTATGCGCCGGCCGCTGTCGATCATGCGCGCCAGTGCCGGCGAGGGCTGGATCGAGGTGCTCTACAAGGTGGTCGGCCAGGGCCTCACCGCGCTGAGCCGCGCCGAACCCGGCGATCTGGTGAACCTGCTGGGCCCGGTCGGGCGCGGCTTCAGGCCGGATCCGGCCCGTCCGCACGCGGTACTGATCGGCGGCGGTGTCGGCATCCCGCCGCTGGTCTTCCTGGCAGAAACGCTTGCACCGGCGCCGAACGCTGTGGCTTTTCTCGGTTCCGAAAGTCCGTTTCCCTTTGCCGCGGCAAGCGCGCAGTTGCCGCTGCCGGGCACCCCGGCGACAGCGAGCGCCTGCATGCCACAGCTCGAAGCACTGGGCATCGCCTCGCGCCTGGCCAGCAAGGCCGGCCTGCCCGGCAGCTACCCCGGCTACGTCACCGATCTCGCCCGCGGCTGGCTCGACACGCGCAGCGCGGAGCAACGCGCGGCCATGACCATCTACGCCTGCGGTCCGACGCCGATGCTGCGTGCCGTGAAGGAGCTTGCCGCCGGCTTCGGCCTGGCGAGCCAGCTGTGCGTCGAGGAATTCATGGCCTGCGGGGTGGGTGGCTGCGCAGGCTGCGTCACACCGGTGATGATCGACGGGCAGCGCCAGATGAAACGGGTGTGCGTGGACGGGCCGGTATTCGACGGCGCCGCGCTGTTTTCTGATCGCGCCTGAAGGCGCTTCTGCAGGTGTGGGAGCGGCTTCAGCCGCGATCCCGTTCAGGCGAAGTGGATCTGCGCCTCGAGGTTGGAGCGCGAGTCGGCGTTCGCCAGCGCTTCTTCCATTGAAATCTTGCCGTCCTTGTAGAGCTTGAGCAGTGCCTGGTCAAAGGACTGCATGCCCTGTTCGGTGCTGTCGGCAAAGGATTCCTTGACCTTGCTGATGTCGCCCCGCTGCACCAGCTCGGCAATGCGTGGCGTGTTCAGCATGACTTCAACGGCGGCAACCCGCTGGCCCTCGGTGCCACGCACCAGCCGCTGCGAAATGATCGCCCGCAGGTACTGGGAGAGATCCATGAACACCTGCGAGTGCTGCTCCTCCGGGAACAGGTTGATCATCCGGTCAAGCGTTTCGGGCGCGTTGTTCGAGTGCAGGGTTGCGACAGCCAGGTGGCCGGTGCCCGCCAGGTCGATGGCCGCCTGCATGGTCTCCCGGTCGCGTACCTCGCCGATCAGGATCACGTCAGGCGCTTCGCGCATCGCGCTCTTCAGTGCCCGCGCATAGGACTTCGTGTCCACGCCGACTTCGCGCTGGTTGATGATCGACTTCTTGTTGGCATGCAGATACTCGATCGGGTCCTCGATGGTGATGATGTGCGAGGCGGTCTTCTCGTTGCGGTAGTTGATCATGCCGGCCAGCGTGGTCGACTTGCCGGAGCCGGTGGCGCCGACCATCAGCACCAGACCGCGCCGGAACATGATCAGGTCCTTGAGGATCGGCGGCATGCCGAGCACGTCCAGGTCGGGCAGGTCGTGGGTGATGTAGCGCATGACGATCGCCACATTGCTGCGCTGATGAAAGATGTTGACGCGAAACCGCCCGAGACCGGGCTTCGAGATCGCGAAATCGATCTCCAGCTCGCGGTTGAACTCCTCGAGCTGCTCGCCGCTCATCAGTTCCATGGCCGCCTGCCGCACCATCTGCGGTGTCAGCTCGAGCTTGTTGACGGGCAGGATCTTGCCGTCGATCTTGATCTTGACCGGTGCGTAGCAGGTCAGAAACAGGTCGGAGGCCCGTTTCTCGACCATCAGGTTGAAGAGTGGCTGAACGTTCATGGTCGCGGCCTGTCGCCTCAGTAGCGGCGGGCCTTCTCCTGATCTTCAAGAACCTGCAGGCCACCGGCATCATCGACTGCGGTGGGCTTGTCGCGCTTGCTCTCGAGCTTGATGCGCAAACGCAGCTCGTTCTTCGAATCGGCGTTGCGTATAGCCTCCTCGTAGGAAATCTTGCCGTGCTCGTACAGCTGGTACAGGTCCTGGTCGAAGGTCTGCATGCCGATCCGGGTGGACTTGGCCATGATCTCCTTGA
>JAHDYN010000276.1 GCA_023383735.1 Gammaproteobacteria bacterium
CGACATGACCCGGTGCATCCACTGCACCCGTTGCGTCCGTTTCGGGCAGGAAATCGCCGGCATCCAGGAACTCGGCACCATCGGGCGGGGCGAGCGTACGCAGATCGCAACCTTCGTCGGCAGCACGGTCGATCATGAGCTTTCCGGCAACGTCATCGATCTCTGTCCGGTCGGCGCTCTGAACAACAAGCCTTACCGCTTCAGTGCCCGGGCCTGGGAAATGCAGTCGCTGCCGACGATCGCGCCGCATGACTGCATTGGCTCCAACCTGTCGGCACATGTGCTGCTCGGGCGCGTGAAGCGCGTTGTGCCGCGGGTCAATGAAGACATCAACGAGACCTGGCTCGCCGACCGGGATCGTTTCAGTTATGCCGGCATCTATGCCCCGGATCGGCTGCAGCAGCCGATGATCCGCGAAGGCGGGGAGTGGCGTGCTGCCGGATGGGAGGAGGCGCTCCAGCTGACAGCCAGCAACCTGGCCGAAGCAGCGTGCGCCGATTCCGGTATGGGACTTGGTGCCTGGGTGGCGCCCTCGGCCACCGTCGAGGAAGGCTACCTGCTGCAGCGGCTGCTGCGACACCTCGGCTCCGAAAACATCGACCATCGGCTGCGGCGTCGTGATTTCAGGCTGGAAGAACGCGATCCGTTGTTCCCGTCGCTGGGCGCAACGCTGGCAGACATCGAAACGGCGGACGCGATCCTGGTGATCGGTTCCAATCTGCGGCGTGAGGCGCCCATCCTGGCGCATCGGGTACGCAAGGCGGCAGTCGGCGGTGCGGCGGTGATGTTCGTCAATCCGGCCCGCTACGAATACCTGCACCCGGTTGCCGGCTATATCGATTCCGGTGCCGACCTGGTCAGTGGCATGCGTCGTTTTGCGGTGGCAGGCGATGCCGAGGCGGCATCGATTGCGGCACGCCTGAAGGCCGCGACATCTGCCGGCAAGCGTGCCGTCATCATTCTGGGCCAGATCGCCGGGCGGCATCCGCGCTTTGCGGATCTCCGTCAGCTGGCCGGCGAACTCGCGCACGTGTCGGGTGCTGAACTCGGCTATCTCTCCGAAGGCGCCAATTCTGCAGGCCTCGCGCTGGCCGGCGTACTCCCGCATCGCGGTGTGGGTGGCGCAGCGAGCAAGGGCGGCGGGCGCAATATCGCGCAGATGCTTGCCCAGCCGCCCAAAGCCCTGCTGCTGCTGGGCTGTGAACCAGACAAGGATTGCAGTGATGGCGGGCAGGCAACCCGGGCCCTGCAGGCCGCGGGCTTTGTCGTCGCGCTCACGCCCTACATGGGCGAAGCGCTGAAGACTCATGCCGATGTCGTGCTGCCGGTCGGCACCTTTGCCGAGACCGCAGGTACTTTCGTCAACGGCGAAGGTCGCTGGCAGAGCTTCGGTGGCGTCGCGAGCCCGGTGGGCGAGAGCCGACCAGCCTGGAAGGTGCTGCGGGTGCTCGGCAATCTGCTGCAGTTGCCGGATTGCGAGTATGCATCTGCCGAGGAGATCTGCACCGAAGTGCGTAGCCTGGTTTCGGTGGCCGAGCCCCACAACGTGGTGCTGGCCAGCTCCATACCGCCGGCGCCGACTTCCGCCGATATCTCGCTGGCCGCACTGGATGTTCCGATGTACCAGATCGATGCCGTCCTGCGCCGCACACCGGCACTGCAGCTGACGCGCGAGGCGCGCACGGCAGCCGGCACCGCAGGCGCAGGCCAGCACAAGTACGAGACGGTGTAGGGGTCCGGGCGTCGTCATGGCAGCAGTTCAGTACATACAGGATCTTTGGTTCGCATTGCCCGAGCAGCTCCGCGAACTCATCGTGATCCTGGCCCAGATCCTGCCGCTCACGGTCACCGTGATCCTGTGCGTGGCCTTCCTCACTTATGGCGAGCGCAAGATCATCGGCTACATGCAGATTCGCGTGGGCCCGAACCGGGTGGGGCCGAAGGGCTGGTTCCAGCCCTTTGCCGACACGATCAAGCTGGTGATCAAGGAAGTGGTCATTCCGGCCAACTCCAACCGCTTCCTGTTCGTCGTGGCGCCGCTGTTGTCGATCGTTCCGGCACTGGCGACCTGGGCCGTCGTGCCGCTGTTCCCCGGCTTTGCGATTGCCGACATCGATGCCGGACTCCTCTATGTCCTCGCACTGACATCGCTGAGCGTCTACGGCATCATCCTGGCCGGCTGGGCGACCAACTCCAAGTATGCGCTGCTCGGCGCCATGCGCTCAGCCGCCCAGGTGGTCGCCTACGAAATTGCCATGGGCTTTGCCCTGGTCGGTGTGCTGATGGCCAGCGGCAGCATGAATCTGGGCAAGATCGTCGAGGCGCAGTCCGGTGGCCTGTTCAGCTGGTTCTGGCTGCCGCTGTTCCCGCTGTTTGTCGTCTACTTCATTTCCGGTCTGGCCGAGACGAACCGCGCGCCATTCGACGTTGCCGAAGGCGAATCCGAAATTGTCGCCGGCTTTCACGTCGAGTATTCAGGTGTCGCTTTCGCGATTTTCTTCCTCGCCGAATACGCCAACATGCTGTTGATCTCGGCACTGACCGCGGTCATGTTCCTCGGTGGCTGGTTGTCGCCGTTTGCGGGGGATGGCCTGGCATTCCTGGATGGCACCTTCCTGGAGCTGTTGCGTGCGCCGGGCCTGCACTGGCTGTGCATGAAGATCGCCTTTTTCCTGTTCCTTTTTCTCTGGGTCAGGGCAACCTTTCCACGCTATCGCTACGATCAGATCATGCGTCTCGGGTGGAAGGTCTTCATTCCGGTGACGCTGGTCTGGATCGTCATCGAAGGCGTGCTGGCTGCATTGCATGTCGGACCATGGAGCACATGAGCATGCCGGCGCTGCAGGAATCACTCGCATGAACGCACTGGTCAGTACCATAAAGACGCTTGCCCTGTGGGAGCTGCTGAAGGGACTGCGGCTAACCCTGCGGAACCTGTTTGCGCCCAAGTTCACGATTGCCTATCCGGAAGAAAAGACCCCGCAGTCGCCGCGCTTTCGCGGCTTGCACGCGCTGCGCCGATATCCGAATGGCGAGGAGCGCTGCATTGCCTGCAAGCTGTGTCAGGCGGTTTGTCCGGCGGCGGCGATCACCATCGAGTCGGATGTAGGCCCGGACGGCACGCGTCGCACCACCCGTTACGATATCGACCTGTTCAAGTGCATCTATTGCGGTTTCTGCGAGGAAGCCTGCCCGGTGGATGCCATCGTCGAGACCCGCATTCTCGAGTACCACATGGAGAACCGGGGCGAGAACATCATGACCAAGGACAAGCTGCTCGCGGTTGGCGAGAAGCAAGAGGCGAGCATCGCTGCCGACCGGGCAGCGGATGCGCGTTACCGCTAGAGGGTACGCC
>JAHDYN010000277.1 GCA_023383735.1 Gammaproteobacteria bacterium
ATCCATCGCCTCACCTTCGGCATACCCCGGCTGATCAACACCCTGTGCGATACGGCCCTGACCGCCTGCATGGTGGATGTAGGCCACCGGGTCGATCTCGAGGTCATCGACAACGTGGTGCACGAGCTGCGCTGGCAGTGGTTCGAGGACAAGAATCCCAAACAGGAAAATCCATCTTCGGCAGCGACTTCCGGGAAGTCATCCGATGGCCATGTCAACCTGATGGTCTATCGCGCCGGGGAACTTCTTCAGCAGGTCTCGACATCGACCTTCCCGTTTGTGATCGGCCGCAGCAACGCCAACGACCTGGTCATCATCGACAAGGAGGTCAGCCGCCGGCATGCCCTCATCGATTGCATCGGCGGCATCTACGTTATCGAGGACCTCAACAGCCGGAACGGCATACTCGTAAACCAGAAGCCGCGCGGGCGCGCCCTGCTGCGCTCCGGAGACGTCATCGGTTTTGGCGGGGTCGATGTGGTATTCTATCTTGAGCGGCAGCACGAGACGCGACCGCGATCCGAGCTGATGGAGAAAGCCACAGCTGACTCCGTCGAGGATACCGGCCAGCGCACCACGATTACCAATATCGGCAGTCAGGCCCTGGGCTGATCCGGCATTGCGGGCTTCCCCCGCCGCTCGGAACCCGGTGCCGTGCCAGACATGCTGGTACCGCGCCCCCAGACCACCACCTCGGCCGTCTGCAACAGGATCAGCAGATCAAGGATCAGACTGGCATTCTTGATGTAGTACAGGTCGTATTGCAGCTTCTCGCGGGCATCGGCAACTGAAGCCCCATAGGGAAAATTCAGCTGCGCCCAGCCGGTCAGGCCAGGCCGCACGCCATGACGGTAGTAATACAGCGGCACCTGCCGGCTGAGTTCTTCGACGAACTCGGGGCGCTCCGGCCGCGGGCCAACCACGCTCATGTCGCCCTTGATGATATTGAGCATCTGCGGCAGTTCATCGACCCGGAAGCGACGCAGAATTCTGCCCGTGCGCGTGATCCGGTCATCGCCAGCCGTGGACCATTGCGGTCCGGTATGGCGCTCGGCATCGACACGCATGCTGCGGAACTTGTAAAGCCGGACGATGCTGCCGTGCCGCCCGACCCGCGTCTGACGATAGAAGATGGGCGCGCGGATGCCGTCCTCGATGAGGATGGCCAGCACTGCCAGCACGGTCAAAGGCAGTGTCAGGACCAGCAGCACAATGCCAAAAAACACATCGAAGGCGCGCTTCAGCAGCCGGTAGATCAGGCTGGTCTCGCTGCTCTTCTCATACAGCAGCCAGCTCGGGCGCAGAACATCGAGATCAAGGTATTCCGTCTCGCGCTCCAGAAAATCCACCAGATCGGTAACCGGCACGCCCCGCTGCTTGAACTGCAGGAGAAACTCCATCGGCAGCATGCCCCGACGGTCATCGAGCGCAACAACGATCTCGTCGAACTTGCAGTTGACCACCTCATCGGCATCGATGACCGGCTCGATACCCAGCTCGGAAGCGCGCTGTCGGTCGCCATCGATCGCCACATATGCCACCGCTTCGAAACGCCGGCGATCAGACCGGCGCCGCAGCATGCTGATCTTGGATGCGGAATCGCCCGCACCGACCACCAGCACACGTCGCTTCACCGGGTTGTCGTCGATCAGGCGGAGCATCATGAGGCGCGTACCAACCAGCATGACGCAGGCAATGAGCATGGCCAGTGCCATGACACCGCGGCCGACCGCGAAGTAGCCGGGAACCATGTAGAAGAACAGGATATTGGCGAGACTGCCCAGCACCACGGCGAGGATCACGCGCGCGACGGCTTCCTTGGTGGTCGGGCGCTGGCGCACCCGGTAAAGCCCCATGGCCAGCATGCCCACCATGACCCAGAACACGAAGGAGCTCGCCGGGTAAGGCATGGTCTCGACATACCAATCGAGGCTTTCACCGCTGCGTGCAAAGCGCAGCCACATGGCCAGACAAAAGGCGAGAGCTGCAGCAAGAAAATCCACCACAAGCAGGATGGCCATCGGATTGCCATGGCCACGTTTTCCGGCGCGAAACATGTTCACACGCTCAGCACGCCGCAGATCGGAACATCATTGATGGGGCATCTCCCGCGTTGCCGCCCTGCATACCGGGCCATTTTTCGATGAGTATACGATTGAGGAACCTGCCTTACTGTGCTGATTCTCGCCGTTTTTCATCCAGCCTCGCAAACCACCATGGCACGCATCTGCCAGACGGGTTTTGCGGCCGAAAAATGCATGCAACACAGCAATCCCGACCACAATAAAAAACCGTGAGACTCTCCCTGTGAAGATGTAAAATCCTCCGTCACTAAGTGCTTGCGCAGCTCAACCTCATGCGGTTTACTGGCCGCGTGTAAGGGCAAACCCGTCGAAAGGCGGGGACGCAAAGCTACCGGTCTTCGGGCTTGAGCCCATGATAGCGGGGTTGCCAGTCTAAGGGTTTATTCCAGCCATCTCAGCTGCGCGCGCGTGCTGTTGTGGACAGATCCTTGCTGACCATCCCCGGCAATTCATGGCCGCGTTCGAACCGAACGCGACAAGGATGGGCAGATGGGGCAGTTCAGACACCAACTCGGCAATAGCGCAGTGCGCTTTCTGGCTGTCAGTGCGATTGCACTGACTTTGGCCGGTTGCGGCGGCGGCGGTGGTGGTGGATCGGCGAGCACGCCCTCTGCAACACCATCCCCGCCCCCTTCCCAACCCGTACCCAACAGTGCGCCGCAAATCAGCGGTGTACCGGCAACGACTGCCCAGGTCGGCGCAGCCTATGTGTTTCATCCCGGCGCCTCGGATGCCGATGGCGATACGCTCAGCTTCCAGATTTCCAATCGCCCGTCATGGGCGTCCTTTGATCCGGTTTCAGGCTCCCTGACCGGCACCCCTGCCACCAGCAACATCGGTACCAGCAGCAATATCGTCATCAGCGTCAGCGATGGCACGGCCAGTGTGTCGCTGCCGGCGTTTTCGATTCAGGTCCAGGCGGCGCCGCAGACCAACCTGCCCCCGGTCATCAGCGGCACGCCGACCACCAGCATCAACGCCGGCCAGGCCTACAATTTCCTGCCTTCGGCATCCGACCCGAATGGCAACGCCCTCACCTTCTCGATCAGCAACAAGCCCGCCTGGGCGACCTTCGACACCGGCACCGGGCGCCTTTACGGCACACCGGGAGCGGGTGATGTCGGCACCTATACGGGCATCGTCATTCGCGTCAGCGACGGGACCACTACAGTCGCACTGGGGACCTTCTCGATCACCGTAACTCAGGTGTCGAACGGTACTGCGACGATTTCCTGGATTCCGCCCACGCAAAATACCGACGGC
>JAHDYN010000278.1 GCA_023383735.1 Gammaproteobacteria bacterium
CCGCCGAAGCGGCCGATGGCCTCGATGGCGACGGCCGGGTCGACACCGACCGAGGCAGCGGCAAGCAGCGCAGCCAGGGCATTCTCGGCGTTGTGGGCGCCGGACAGCTGCCAGGCGCAGCGCCCGACCTCCACGCTGCCGTGCCGGATGATCAATGTACCCGGCGGATCCTCGCAGGCCGTCCAGTCCGCCGCGGTGCCGTCGCTGCTGGCGAAGCGCTGCAGCGGTGTCCAGCAGCCGAGCTTCAGCAGCGCATCGACGTTGGCATCCCTGCCGGGCACGATCAGCGTGCCGTTGCCGGGAATCGCGCGGACCAGCTGATGAAACTGCCGGGTGATGGCCGCGAGATCCGGATAGATGTCAGCGTGGTCGAATTCAAGGTTGTTGATGATCAGCGTCTGCGGCCGGTACAGCAGGAACTTGGCGCGCTTGTCGAAAAACGCCGTGTCGTATTCGTCGGCCTCGATGACGAACACCGGATCATTGCCGAGGCGCGCGGAGAACTCGAAATCCGCCGGCACGCCGCCGATCAGAAAGCCGGCCTCGCGGCCTGCATGCTCGAGGATCCACGCCACCAGGCTGGTGGTGGTGGTCTTGCCATGCGTGCCGGACACGCCGATCACCAGCCGCTTGCGCAGCACGCTTGTCGCCAGCCACTCGGGGCCTGACATGTACGGAATGCGACGGTTGAGCAGCTCCTCGATGACCGGCATGCCACGCGTCATCACGTTGCCCACCACCACCATGTCCGGTGCCGGCGTGAGCTGCGCAGCCTCGTAGCCTTCAATCAGCTCCACGCCAAGCCGCGCGAGCTGCTCGCTCATCGGCGGATAGATATTGCGATCCGAACCGGTGACGCGGAACCCGGCCTCGCGGGCAATCGCCGCCACGCCGCCCATGAAGGTGCCGCAAACGCCGAGTATGTGTACATGCTGCATGCCGAAGACGCCTCAGGCAGGCGGTGGTCCGAGCTGCCAGAAAACCACGTAGTTCAGAAAGAAATAGGCCAGTGAAATCATCAGGCCGGCCACAAAGGGTATCGACAGGGCACGCGAAAAAATATGCCCGTTGACGACCAGCGACCAGCTGACGATTGCCAGCAGCCCGGCGGTTGGCACCAGCGCGGGCTGGCCCGGGGCAGACAGCGCATCAAGCCAGTAGTTGAAGGGCAGCATGAGCACACCGAGCAGTGCGCCGGTGCCGAAGAAGGCCGTCAGCGTCTGCCCGGAGCGCGACATGTGCCGCGTGAGCCACAAGAGACCCCACACGCAGGCGCACAGCAGGGCGATATCGATCAGGATGCTCCTGAACAAGAGGAGCGACAGGCTGTAGATCGGCAGGGCCAGAAACAGCTGCACGAGGGCATAACACAGGGCCGACAACAGCAGCAGGAAACGCGAATCCGGCAGATCTTCGGGACCCCGGCGGCGCAGCGTGATTTGCAGGAAAAAATCGATGATGGCAAGCATCGTCTGCAGCCGTGCAATCCCTGACCGTGGTGAGAATGGGCGATGATCCACTACACTCCGCCTTTATGCCAGCCTTAATGCAGACCGGTGTACTGGTCAATCAGCAATCGCAACTGGATGACGCCTGTGCGGCGATCTCCCGCGACGGTCTCGTTGCCGTGGACACCGAGTTCGCACGCACCACGCAGTTCACGCCGCGCCTCTGCCTGGTGCAGATCGCCGCCGGTACGCAGATATTCTGCGTCGATGAGCTGGCCGGACTGGACACGCGCCCCTTGTGGGACATCCTCTGTGCCGGAACCGGCATGCGCGTGCTGCACGCGGCAAAGCAGGATCTCGAAGTCGCCTGGGTCACTCACCAACGCCTGCCAGAGCCGCTGTTCGACACGCAGATCGCGGCTGCACTGGTCGGCCATCCGGCACAGGTCGGCTACGCGGCACTCGTCAAGGCGCTGCTGGATGTCGAGGTCGACAAGACCCACACGCGGGCTGACTGGTCACAACGGCCCTTGCGCCCGGAACTCATCGCCTACGCCAACACGGATGTCATCCACCTGCCGACGATATACGCCCAGCTCGGCAAGGAACTCGAGCGCCTCGGACGATATGCGTGGGCCATCGAGGACAGCGCACGCCTGGTCGATCCCGACCTCTACCGCAATGACCCCGAGGGTGCCTGGCGCCGTCTCCCGGGCCTGCCCCGCATGCCGGTTGCGGTGCAGTTGCGGGCACGGCGCCTGGCGCGCTGGCGCGAGGAGCAGGCGATCCGCGCAGATCGCCCCCGGCAGTGGATCATCAGCGATCGGGCCTTGCTCGATATCGCGCAGCGCAACCCGCCGGACGAATCCGCGCTGGCCAACTGTGCAGACCTGCCCGCAGGTGTCGTCCGGCGCCAGGCCGGCGCGGTGCTTGCCGAGCTGGCGGCAGCGGCAGACGAGCTGGCCGGCGGCACCGACCTGAGCCAGGCGCTCCGCCCCGAACTGATCGACCAGGCTGAACTCAAGCGTCTGGGCAAGATCGTGGATGAAGTCGCGAAGATGCTGGGCGTTGTGCCGGAAATCCTCGCGACCCGCAAGGATCTCTCGGCCCTGATCCGTGGCGAACGGGAATTGCGACCGCTCTCGGGCTGGCGCCGGTCGGTGATCGGTGAGCCACTTCTGGCGGCTGTCGGCGCGGGATGAGGCGCATGAAGCACGCCTGACCGCCGATGGCTCCGGCGGGCGACTTCAGGCCGGCCGGATTGCCTGTTTCACGCGCTGGTAAACCTCATCAACGCTGCCTTGACCGCTCACCGTGCGCAGCAGTCCTGCAGCCCGGTAATGCGCCACCAGCGGTTCAGTCTGCGCACGGTAAACCTTGAGCCGGTTGCCTATCGTTTCTTCGTTGTCGTCGGCGCGCTGCACCAGCTCGCCACCGGCCTTCAGGCAGGCATCCAGATCTGCCTTGGGCGAAAA
This sequence comes from Gammaproteobacteria bacterium, assembly GCA_023383735.1. Lineage (GTDB taxonomy): Bacteria > Pseudomonadota > Gammaproteobacteria > Steroidobacterales > SHZI01. Next base: position 2,924 of record JAHDYN010000278.1, read on the forward strand.
ATGGATGTTCAGCAGTTTGCCGGTGACCGAGCAGGTCCGCCGGCCGGTAAGCCGCTTCATCAGGATGTCGAAGTCCACATCGATGAGCACCGCGGCATCCAGCGGCCTGCCGATTTCGGCAAGCACGCCTTCCAGCGCGGTGGCCTGGGCCAGATTGCGCGGATAGCCGTCGAGCACGAACCCGGCAGCGGCATCGTCCTGCTGCAGGCGTTCGCGAATGATCCCGAGCACGATGTCGTCGGAGACCAGTTCCCCGGCGTCCATTGCCGTCCTGGCGCGGCGGCCGAGCGCCGTGCCGGCCGCCACCGCCTCGCGCAGCAGATCGCCGGTGGAAATCTGCGGGATATGCTGCTCAGCCATGAGCCGCTGGGCCTGGGTGCCCTTGCCGGACCCCGGTGCGCCGAGAAAGACGATGCGCA
>JAHDYN010000279.1 GCA_023383735.1 Gammaproteobacteria bacterium
GGATGTGGCCGACCGCTTCCGCGAGCTGCTGCACCTGGCAAAGCCCGATATCGAGACCGAACTGGCGCGGGTCTTCGGCCAGTCTGCCGCGCATCAGCTGGGCAGCTTCGCGCGCGGCTTCGGCGATTTCAGCGCACGCGCAGGCGAGAAGCTGGCGCAGCGCATGAGCGAATATCTCACCGTCGAAAAACGCAGCGTGCTGACACAGGCCGAGCTGGACAGCTTCCTGCAGGCCGTGGACACGCTGGCCAACGATGTCGAGCGCGCTGCCGCACGGCTCGAGCGGCTGCGGAACCACAGGGCATGACCCGCCTCCAGCTGCTGCGCCGCCTGGTGTCGATCCAGCGGGTGCTGGTCAAGTACGGGCTCGACGAACTGATCGGCAGCAGTCATCTCCTGCGCCCGGCGCGTCTGCTGTTCCGCCTGTCGCCATCGGGCTGGCGCGGTACGCAGCTCGATCAGCCGCGCGGTGTGCGCATCCGCCTCGCCATCGAGGAGCTGGGACCGATATTCGTGAAGTTTGGCCAGTCGCTGTCGACGCGGCAGGATCTGCTGCCGCCCGACATCGGCCGCGAACTGACCCGCCTGCAGGACGAGGTACCGCCCTTCCCGGCCGAACAGGCGCTGGCGGAGGTCGAGCGCAGCTTCGGACAGCCGGCCAGCCAGCTGTTCGCGAGCTTCGAGCACGAACCACTGGCTGCGGCATCCATCGCCCAGGTCCACGCCGCGCGCCTGCACAGCGGCGAGGATGTGGTGGTGAAGATCCTGCGGCCTGATGTGCACGAACTGGTGCGGCGTGATCTGGACGTCATGTATGCGCTGGCGCGGCTCGCCGAACACTGGTGGCCCGAATCACGACGTCTGCGGCCAGTGGATATCGTTGCCGAGTATGAAAAGACCATCCTCAACGAACTCGACCTGGTGCGCGAGGCCGCCAATGCGGCCCAGCTGCGGCGCAACTGGCTCGGCTCGCCGCTGATCTACGTGCCGCAGGTCCATTTCGAGTACTGCCGCAAGTCAGTCATGGTCATGGAGCGCATCCACGGCATCCCCATCGATGACATGGAGGCCTTGCAGGCCGCCGGCGTGAACATTCCGCGGCTCGCGGCCAACGGCGTGGAGATATTTTTCACGCAGGTGTTTCGCGACAACTTTTTTCATGCCGACATGCATCCCGGCAACATCTTCGTCGATGCGACGAATCCGGAGTATCCGCGCTATGCGGCGGTGGATTTCGGCATCGTCGGCAGCCTGAGCGAGCGCGACAGCCGCTATCTGGCCGGCAACTTCATGGCTTTTTTCGAACGCGACTACTATCGCGTCGCCAAGCTGCATGTGGATTCAGGCTGGGTGCCCGCCGGCACCCGTGTCGATGAACTCGAAGCCGCCGTACGCACTGTCTGCGAACCGATCTTCAGCAAACCGCTGAAAGACATTTCTTTCGGTCACGTACTGCTGCAACTGCTCAGCATCGCGCAACGCTTCGACATGGTGGTGCAGACGCAACTGATCCTGCTGCAGAAGACGCTGGTACAGGTCGAGGGCCTCGGCCGCGTGCTCTATCCGGAGCTCGATATCTGGCAGACCGGCAAACCGGTGCTCAAGGCCTGGATGCGCGACCAGACCGGGCCGCGGGCAACCCTGCGCCGCCTGCGGCGCGACTGGCCGGACATGCGCCATGCACTCGAGAAACTGCCGCAGGTGGCCCGCAAGCTGGTCGATGAGACGCTGGAAGGCGAGACGGGTCGGCAGATCAACGGCGGCGATCTCGAGATACAGCGGGCGACTGCCCGGTCACACTACCTGTTGGGGGTTGGGGCTACCCTGCTGATCAGTGCCACCCTGTGGCTGGGGCTCTGGACCGAGCCCCGCTGGCCCGGCTGGGTGGCTGGTGGTGCCGGACTGCTAAGTCTCTGGTTGGCAAGGCCGAAAATATAGCAACTGTCAATACAGTGCTTATATTCATAACAGTACCGGGTTTGGCTTATTTGGCTTATTGAGCACGTGGGGCGCGACATGGAAACAACGATCGCGACAAGGGCTGATCTGCAGCTGCTGAAACAAGAGCTGACGGCCCTGATTCAGACAAGCGTTGCGGAGCTCCGCCAGGAATCAACCTTGATCCGCAAGGACATGGAGCTGCTGTCAAACACCATGATGGTACGGCTCGGGTCCATGCTGATGATTGGACTCGGCCTGTTGTTCGCTGCGCTCAAGCTGAGCTGAGCACGCCGCTCGGCGTCCAGTTAGTGACGCCTATACCCGCTTTTCGTAGCTCATGGCTGGCACACGTCGCAGCTTAACTGCGACTTCCACGCGTGAACCCAACCGGTTGATCATCGTCATGAGGCGCTCGACACTGATGCGCCGAAAATCCGCATTGCGGACACGCGAGAAATCTCCGGCATCAATCCCGGTGAGGCTCTGCGCCTTTCGTACCGTGAGACCATTTTTATCGAGCGTCTTGATAATCTCCGTCGCCAGGATCGCCTTCAACTGGCGAACGTCGGCATCGGGCATGTCAAAGTCCCGGTAGATGTTTCCACTCCCGCGGACAAGCTCAAGCGGTTCCTTTTTCATCCCAGCATCTCCTTCAGTCGCCTCAACCGGTCCTTGATCAAATCGATCTCGCGTTTCGGCGTCTTGATCCCTTGCGTGGCCTTCTTCTGAAACGCATGGACCACCCACAGTTCGTCCCCAAGCTGTACCGCGTGACCACCCGAAAGGCATTGCCCCGGAACGGCAGCGCAACCTCAAACACTCCCGATCCAATGCCTTTCATCGGTTTGGCGACTCCCGCCATGCCACCTTCAGCGGCCACGCTTAAAGCATCGATCACAATCTGCCGCGCACCGTCGGGAAACGCTTCAAAGGCCTTTCGCGCAGGCGCAAGCCAAGATACCGGCCGCGTCGGCCTCATTCGTTTCTACCCATGGCAGGCCAGATATTGGCAGTTCTACCAACATCGGTCAAGGAAGTCCGTGGACACTGCACCCGCGGGGGTACTGCGCACATCATCTTCGATAGAAGCAAGACTGGCTGCTCAGCCTTGCCCGGAGCGCAGCCCCCGCAAAAACGCCACCGGATCGCCGCCACTCTCCAGTTGCTCGACCAGCGCCGAGCCGACGATCACCCCGTCTGCATGTGGCGCCAGGCTCCGCACCTGTTCCGCCCGCCGCACGCCGAAACCGGCGCAGACCGGCAGGCTGCTCAATCCCCTGACCTGATCCAGGTAGCTGCCCACGCTGGCGGGCAGCTCCTTGCCGCTGCCGGTAATCCCGGTGGTGGTGACCGCGTAAACAAAGCCGCGGCTCGCCGCGCACAGCCGCTTGAGCCG
>JAHDYN010000280.1 GCA_023383735.1 Gammaproteobacteria bacterium
CAGCCGCGCACTCAGGTAGTTTGCGTTGAGCGTTGCATAACCCGACACGCGGCGCATGCCCTCCGCACCGAGCAGGCGCATATAGATATAGGCGCGGAGCAGGATGCCGGTGTTGCCCATGAAGCCGGACAGCCGGCCGATGCTTTGCGAGCGGTCTGCTTCCTTCAGCCACACGTAGCCACCATCGCGCTTGCCGACGATCGGTATCGGCAGGAAGGGCTCGAGGCGCTGATTCACCGCAACGACCCCGGAGCCGGGACCACCGCCGCCGTGAGGCGTGGAGAAGGTCTTGTGCAGGTTGATATGCACGACGTCGAACCCCATCCCTGCCGGCAGCGCCCGGCCGAGGATCGCATTGAGGTTTGCACCGTCGTAATAGAGCAATCCGCCGGCGCCATGCACGATGCCGGCGATCTCGCTGATCCGGCGCTCGAATACGCCGAGCGTGGACGGGTTGGTCAGCATGATCGCAGCGGTCTTCGGGCCGACTGCCTGACGCAGGGCATCGAGATCCACATCGCCGTCCGGCCCGGTCGGAATCTCGATCGCTTCGCAGCCGCACATGGCCGCAGTGGCCGGATTGGTGCCGTGCGCCGCATCGGGAACGATGATCTGCGTGCGCTCCGTATCGCCGCGCGAGAGGTGCCAGGCGCGGATCATGGCGATGCCGGCGAACTCGCCCTGCGCCCCCGCCATGGGCGTCAGCGATACGCCGCTCATGCCGGTGACCGCCTTCAGGAGTTCCTGCAGATCGAACAGCGATTCGAGCACGCCCTGGGCATGACTGTCCGGCTCGAGCGGATGCCGCGCGAGAAAGCCCGGCAGCATCGCCAGGGTGTTCGATACGCGCGGGTTGTACTTCATCGTGCAGGAACCCAGCGGATAGAAGTGCGTATCGATGGAGAAGTTGAGCTGCGACAGGCGGGTGAAATGTCGCACCACCTGCAACTCCGACACCTCGGGCAGCGGCGGCGGTTCCTGGCGCAGCACCGAGGCCGGCAGATCATCCGTTGCCGCGAGTGTGGCCGGCGCATGCGTGGCCGCACGCCGCCCGGGCCGGGACTGCTCAAAGATCAGGTCTTCGCGCTTCATGCCGCTGCCGCCATGCCCAGTGCCCCGGCCAGTGCCTGGCGGTAGGCCTCGATATCCTCCGCGGTGCGCAGTTCGGTGGCGCACACCAGCAATGCCTGGCCCAGTTCGGGGAAATCGGTCTTCAGATCATAGCCGCCGAGAATGCCGGCGGCAGCAAGCCGGGCGAGCACCGGCGCAACCGGCTGCGGCAGCTTCAGCACCGCCTCGTGAAACCAGGGTGAATAAACCGGTTCGACGCCATCGAGGCTGGTCAGCGCACCGACCAGCAAGCGGGTATTGGCATGGCACTGCGCGGCCACGCGCCGCAAGCCTTCGCTGCCGAGCAGGCACAGGTGAATGGTGGCGGCTGTCACCATCAGGCCCTGGTTGGTACAGATGTTGGAAGTCGCCTTCGAGCGCCGGATGTGCTGTTCGCGCGCCTGGAGGGTGAGCGTGAACCCGCGCCGTCCTTCGATATCCAGCGTCTGGCCGACGATCCGGCCCGGCATCTGCCGCACCAGTGCCTGCCGGCAGGCCATGAAGCCGAAATAGGGGCCGCCCGAGGCGAGCGGGATGCCGAGCGGCTGTCCTTCGCCACAGGCGATATCCGCCCCCTGCGCGCCCCACCTGCCGGGCGGCTTGAGCAGACCGAGGGCAACCGGATTGCACACGGCGATCACCAGCATGTTGCGGCTGTGCGCCCAGTCGGTCAGTTCGTCGACCGGTTCAAGTCCGCCGAGGAAATTCGGCCACGGCACACAAACGGCAGCGAAATCCTGCCCATCCAGCGTTGCCAGCGCCGTCGTATCGGTACGCCCCTCGGCTGCGGGCAGCTCGACGAGTTCGACGGCCTGACCCGCCAGCAACGTGGCAGCGGCCTTCCGCCAGAGCGGATGCAGGTAGCGGGCCACCAGCACCCGCCGCGAGTTGTTGTTGCGGCTGGCGCGGACCGCCATCAGGCAGGCCTCGGCAAAGGCGGTGGCGCCGTCATACAGCGAGGCGTTGGAAACATCGAGGTCGACCAGTCCGGCCAGCATGGACTGGTACTCATAGATGAGCTGCAGCGTGCCCTGGCTGGCTTCGGCCTGATACGGCGTATAGGCCGAATAGAACTCACCGCGCGTGGCGAGTTCCCACACGACGGCCGGGATATGGTGCTCGTAGGCGCCTGCGCCGAGAAAACAGAGCGTGTCAGTGTTGCGTGCCGCGCGGCTCCGCATCAGCCGCACCACCGCAGCTTCCGACATGCCGGGCGGCACGTCAGGCAGGCCGGCAACGCGCAACGCGGCCGGGATCTCGTCGAACAGGGTATCGATATCGGCAACGCCGATCGTCTGCAGCATGGCTGCCAGATCGTCGTCGGTATGCGGGATGAATGGCACGTCGCTTCCTGTAGATTGACTGTCGTGACGGGCGGGCTCAGCCCTCTGCGGCCAGCAGCCGGGTGTAGGCGGCGCTGTCCTTCAGCGCGGCAAGACCGGCCGCATCGTCGGGCTGCAGCCGCACCAGCCAGCCCTCGCCATAGGGATCGGTGTTCACGAGTTCCGGCTGACCGGCCAGCGCCGGATTGACCTGCACGATCACCCCGGCAAGCGGTGCATAGACATCCGATGCCGCCTTGGTGGACTCGACGACGGCCAGCGCATCGCCGCGCGCAACCTTCCGTCCGGCATCCGGCAGTTCAACGTAGACGAGTTCGCCGAGCTGTTGCTGGGCATGATCGGTGACACCGATCACCACGGAACCATCCGCTTCGGCGCGGACCCATTCATGGTCCTCGGTGTACTTGAGATCCTGCGGTATCTGAGTCATGCCTGTATCTGTTCCTGCAGTCATTTACGAACCGGGGCGTCGTCAACCAGAATGCGCCCGAAGCGCACGAACGGTGGCTTGACGATCCGCGCTTTTCGCAGCACATCACGGATCTCCACCTGACAGGATCCGCTCGCCGCAAGCGGCAGCCGGGCCAGTGCTATCGAGCGCTCCATCGTCGGCGAAAATCCGCCGCTGGTGATAATGCCTTCGCCAGCCGCGGTTATCACCCGCTGACCATGGCGCATGATACCGCGATCCTCCAGCACCAGGCCGGTGAGCTTCTCGGTAACACCTTCCGCGATCTGCTTCTCCAGTGCCGCGCGGCCCCGGAACTCGCGGTCAGCCGGCTCGAAGGCGACTGTCCAGCCCAGGGCGGAAACCAGGGGCGAGGTCCTTGCGTCCATATCCTGCCCATAGAGGTTGAGCCCGGCCTCCAGGCGCAGCGTATC
>JAHDYN010000281.1:0-850 GCA_023383735.1 Gammaproteobacteria bacterium
AGCATTATGCCGCGTTGTTACATAAGTCGCTGCAAGGTTGAGCCGGGCTCGCCTGGCGGCGGCAAGGTGCTCTAGTATCCGGAGCATGTCCTGTGCGCCCCGATCATTGTCCTGCCTGGTGTCCCTCCTTCTGGCGCTGCTGCCGACGCTTGTCATGGCCGACTATCGCGGCGATATCGGTCATACGAAACTGCAGCAGGAGCTCGGTGTTGCCACCCCCGATGGCACGGGGATACGGGTTACGCAGGTTGAAGGCAATGAGCAGGTCAACGGGCAGGATGCCTGGTTTCCCGATCCGGCCCACCCCGAGTTCGTCGGCAAGACCATCAGCAATGCCTCCGGCGCACCGTCGGGCCTTTACTCAAGCCATGCCACCAGCGTGGGGGGCAGCTTCTACGGCAATTCGCGATCCATCGCACCCGGCGTCAGCAATATCTCGGCCTTTTCCGCCAGTGACTGGATGGGTGGTGGTGCGCTGCTCACGGTCGTCGGGAGCGGCGGCAGCAGGCCGCTTTCCTCCACGAGCCGGGTGGCGAATCACAGCTATGTCGGCAGTGCGCCCGGTGCTGAAAGCTATGTCCTGCGGCGCGTGGACTGGCTGGTCGAAACCGACGAATACCTGCAGGTCGTGGGCCTCGGCAACGGTGCGGGCGACAGTTCCGTGGCCATGCTCGGCTCGGCCTACAACGTGATTGCCACCGGTCGCACGGATGGCCAGACCCGGGTTGGCTCGGTCGCACTGGACGAAACCTATACGGCCGGACGCAGCCGCCCGGATCTGGTCGATCCCTCCGACTACACCAGCACTGCTGCGCCGCGCATTGCATCAGCGGTGGCCCTGCTGGTGCAG
>JAHDYN010000281.1:860-3314 GCA_023383735.1 Gammaproteobacteria bacterium
ACCGGGCAGGGCTTCTGGTCCGCAATGCGGAGCGTTCGGAGGTCATCAAGGCGGCCCTGATGGCCGGCGCAGACCGCGTCACTCACGACAGTACCTCGATCAACCTGCTCAACTACCGCGCCGGCAGCGCCGAGCGCACCAGCAATGGCCTGGATCGTCGCTATGGTGCCGGCCAGTTGAACGTCCGCAACAGCTACTGGATTCTCGCCGGCGGAGAGCAGGGCAGCGCGGAGGATGGCAACACGGCAAGCAATGTCGGCAGCCGCGGCTTCGACTATGACCCTTACTTTGGCGGTGCCTCAGGCAGCAACTCGACGGCAACCTATCCGCTGCCCGTCGAGACCACGCCGCGCCTGTTGACGGCCGCACTGGTCTGGAATCTCGACATCAATGGTGGAACGGCAAACAACTTCAATCCGGCGGCGACGCTGCATGATCTGAATATCGAGGTCATCGACATGGGTGCGGCAGGCACGCCGGTTGTCGCCGCTTCGCTGAGCGCCATCGAGAACACCGAGAACATCTGGATGGTGGTTCCTGCCGGTGCCCGATATGCACTGCGGGTTACGCGCGCGGGTTCATTCCGGTGGGACTACGGCCTGGCCTGGCAGTTGCTTGATGACAGCGACGCCGATGGCGCCCACGATGGCCAGGATAACTGCATCGATATGGCGAATGGTCCCATGCTGCCGGATGCCGGTGGCAACAGCCAGCTCGATGCCGATGGTGACGGTTATGGGAACATCTGCGACGGTGACCTTGATAACAGCGGCGGTATCGTAAACTTTGCCGATCTGGCTGCGTTCAAGGCAATGTTTGGAACCCCGAATGCAAATGGCGACCTCAACGGCAGTGGCGGGATTGTCAATTTCGCCGACCTGGCGCGCTTCAAGGCACTGTTCGGCAAGCCCCCCGGTCCTTCGGGTATCAGACCCTGAGCTTCAGGCTTGCCGGGGCCTGCTCCCGGCATTGCTCCCATGACCCGCAGCACACGGAGTCCGCATGGGCCCGCGCCGGGACCAGCGCCGCCACCACCACCCGGTTTGCTGAACAAGCTCGGCCTGAATCTGTCCGTGCTTCGCTATAGCGGCCGGGCAATCCGGCTGGTCTGGGAAACGAACTACCAGCTTGCGCTGACGCTTGCCGCACTGACTGTCGCAACCGGCGTGCTGCCGGCGGTTGCGGCGTGGGTCGGGAAGCTGGTCATCGATGCGATCGTCCTGCAGATGGGACTGGTCAAGGGCGGCATGACGCCGGTCTATGCGGAAGTCCTGCAACTGGTCATCCTCGAGGCGGCGGTCATCGGGCTGCTGGGCGCCACACAGCGTGGCATCAGTGCCTGCCAGTCGCTGTTGCGCGCACAACTCGGTCAGCGGGTCAACGAGATGATCCTCGACAAGGCCCTGACGCTGGATCTCACGCAGTTCGAGGATGCCGAGTTCTACGACAAGCTGACCCGTGCGCGGCGCGAGGCATCCAGCCGGCCGCTCAGCCTGGTGATGCGCAATTTCGGCCTGTTCCAGCAACTCGTGTCGCTGGTCAGTTTCGGCATCCTGCTGGCGCAGTTCTCGCCGTGGGCGATGGTGCTGCTGGTCTTTGCCGGCCTGCCATCTTTCATTGCGGAAACCAAGTTTTCCGGTGACACCTTCCGTCTGTTTCGCATGCGTGCGCCCGAGTCCCGCCTGCAGTTTTACCTGGAAACCGTGCTCGCGCGGGATGACAACGCCAAGGAAGTGCAGTTGTTCCAGCTCGGGCCGTTGCTTCTCCGCCGTTACAAACAACTGTTCACGAAGATCTACCGCGAGGACAAGGCGCTCACCCTAAGGCGGGAAAGCTGGGGCCTGATGCTCGGTCTGTTCGGTACCGCGGTGCTTTACGGTGCCTACGCATGGATTGCCGTCAGTGCCGTGCAGGGCCTCATCACCATTGGCGAGATGACGATGTATCTGCTGCTGTTCAAGCAGGGGCAGGGCGCAGTGTCGGCGAGCCTCGCATCGATCGGCGGGATGTATGAAGACAACCTGTACCTCACCAACCTGTACGAATACCTGGAGCAGGCGCCGGTCTACCGCTGGGGCCGGCTGGGCAGCGGGCCAGACCGCAGCGACGGAGTGCGCTTTGAGCACGTATCCTTCACCTACCCGGGAGCCGGCGAGCCGACGCTGAGCGACATCAACCTGCACATCCGGCCCGGCGAAAGCCTCGCACTGGTCGGCGAGAACGGGGCAGGAAAATCTACGTTAATCAAGGTTTTGTGTGGACTATATCAGCCTGATTCCGGATCCGTTTCGCTGCATGGACTGGAGATCCGTGAATGGGACCGGGAGGCCCTGCGCCGGCAGATCGCGGTGATCTTCCAGGACTTCAACCGCTACCAGTTCACCGTGGGCGAGAACATCGGTGCAGGCGATGTCGAAGCCTACACCGATGAAAAGCGCTGGGAGGAGTCAGCAC
>JAHDYN010000282.1 GCA_023383735.1 Gammaproteobacteria bacterium
CGAGCAGGTCGGTGATGGCGCCCAGCAGCTTCGGCGTGAGCATCAGGCGGGTGATGTCCGGATTGTGTTCGCCGAGCACGTGCTCGACGCGCACCAGCAGTTCTTTGCCGGTCACCGGGCTCTGCTCGTAATAGCATGCCTCGGCACCGTCAGGCGGCGGTGTGGTTTTCAGGGCGTCGAGCCAGTCGGAGATCTTCTTTATGGAGGCCTGGTCATAAAAGCCCGGCTTCACGCAGTAACCGCGCTGCCGGAACCGTTCAACGTCCTGGGTGCTCAATTGCATGTGGTCGCTCTCTTGATGGGGGTTGGCACGGGATCGAAGCGCATTATTGCGTATTGTCAGTCGCCGCCGCCAATTCCCATGTGACGATCCGGTTGTTGATCGGCTTCGACTGCATGAGGAACTCGTAGATTGCGCCGAGATCGTCGTCACTCATGCCGGCAAACTGGGTCCACGACATCTGGGTATTGAAGCCGTCCGCGCCGAGTGGCAGCGTTTCTGCCTCCGGCCCCTGGTAGGCGCGAAAGCGGGCGATGAAGTCCGCCCGGCTCCAGCGCCCGATGCCCGTCTCCGGATCGGGCGAGATGTTCGAGGAGCGGACAATGCCGCCCTGCATCGGGAAGGCCTGCCCGCCGGCGAGTGCCATTTCGGGGATCGAGCGCGACTGATCGTTGACCGGCGTATGACACCAGGTGCAGCCGCCGAGGGTGGCCAGGTAGCGGCCGTATTCAACCGTGTCGTTGCGGTCGATCTGCCTGAAAGCCGGTGGCTTCGGAATTGCGTTGACGATCAGGTTGAGCGGGAAATCCAGCTGATGGCGCGGTACCTGGTTGTCGATGGCGGGAAGGCTGCGCAGATAGGCGATCACTGCCAGCGCGTCCGATTCATCCATGAAGCGATAGGCGTCGTAGGGCATGAGCGGGAACAGCGCGTGCCCGTCCCTGCTGATGCCGCCCGCCATGGCGCGGAGGATTTCGCCGTCCGACCAGTTGCCGAGCCCTGCCGGCGTGATGTTCTTGCTGATGATCACGCCGGGCAGGCCGCTCTTCTCGTCGAAGCGTTCGCCACCCTTGCCGAGGGTGCCCGGCACGATCGGGCCGGAGAAGCGGTTCCAGTCGCGCGTCGAGTGACAGTCCATGCAGACCGCCACATGCCGGGCCAGGTATTCGCCGCGCGTCAGGCTTTCCGGCGTGGCAACGGCCTGTACTTCGCGTACGGGCATGTCTGTCGGCAACACCAGGCCAAACCAGGCAAAGAAACCGCCCGTGGCAACCACCAGCAGCAGCGTCGTACCGATCAGTATCTTGCGCAGCATGGCGGGTCCTCCCGGATGGATGGCGCATGGTAGTCAGGTCTGTGTGCATCGGCCAGCGGCCCGCTCCGGGCTGAAAGTCAGGCTGGACTATCAGCGGTGACGACCCTATAGTCCATCCTGACTATGAGCCATCCAGCCGCCAAAACCGCAGCCCCGGCATCCCTTGCCCAGGCAACCCGCATGCTGATGGTGCTCGGCGTGTTGCATGCCGGTGCACGGCACGGCTATGAGCTGCACCGCATCCTCGTGGCGCACGGCACGGTGTATGCGGACTTCAAGAAGCCGACGCTCTATCACCTGCTGGCGCGCCTCGCCGCGCAGGGTGCGGTCGATCTCCGGTCCGAAACCGGCGCGCGCGGTCCGCGTGGCGAGCGCCTGGTCTACTCGATCACGGCGCAGGGCCGAGCACTGTTCCAGGAACTCCTGCGTTCTGTGCTGGGCAGTTATGACGAGAACAACGCCGGATTCCAGGTGGCCGCCGGATTCCTGGCCTGGATACCGGTGCGCGAAGCCCAGGCACTGCTGCGCCAGCGCTGTATCGGCCTGCGCAGCCGGCAGGCGGAAATTCACGCGGCGATCGACCAGCATGTCGATCTGATGCAGGACGGCGCCATGACGAGGCAGCAGGCCACCTCGCGTTTCCTCAGCGCCGATCACCTGCTGAACATGATGGACGCCGAGCTGGCCTGGATGGAAAAGACCATCGCATTTCTCGACCAGAGTCCGCACAAGGCGCTGGTTGCCGCCGTGAATTCGCGACGCCGTGCCGCTGGCGAATGAGCTTCACAAGACATCATCGGGAGAGACACATGCCGGAACTGAAAAGAACCCTTGTTGCCGCGTTTGCGGGCCTGCTGCTGTCGCTGCCGCTGCTTGCAGCGGGCACGACGGATTTCAGCGGGACCTGGGAGCTGAATACCGACAAAGGCCAGAATCTCGGCATGGTCAAGGCGGTCGACGAAACGGTCGTCGTGACGCAGAGTGCCGACAAGCTGGTCATCGACTTCACGTCAAAATTCATGATGAAGACCACCAAGCGGCAGGTCAGCTATGACCTCAAGGGTGGCCCGGTGCCCAACGAAGGGGCGATGGGCGACAAGGCGCAGACAGTGGCCAAATGGGCGGACGGCACGCTGGTCGTGACCTGGACCAGCGAGGGTGCGGTGGCGGGATCCAAGACCGTCAAGACCGAGACCCGCTGGCTGTCGGCCGACGGCACGGAGATGAGCGTGGAAACCGCGCGCGCCAACAAGCCGCCGATGGTTCTCGTCTACGACAAGAAGAAATGAAAGCCGGCGCAGCGCTCGCCGTTCTGGGCCTGACCCTGGCGGCAGCTGCGGGCGGCTGGTGGGCATGGAGCCAGGCCGGCGCCGATGCGGAAGCTGACGCCGAGCGCCGCTTCGTCAGCCCCGAGCGTCGCAGCGTGGCGGCCACCGTGCTGGCCACCGGCGTGGTTCGCCTGCGGGTCGGTGGTGAGGTGCGGGTTGGCTCGCAGCTCTCGGGGATCGTCGACAAGCTGAATGTCGAGGTGGGTTCGAAGGTCAAACGCGGCGACGTGATCGCCACGATCGACTCGAAAGGCCTTGAGGCCCGGCTTGCTCAGGCGCGCGCCCAGATCAGGATCATGGCGCTGGAAGTCCGGCGGGCTGAAATCGAACTCGTTCGCATGCAGCGCCTCGGTGAGCAGAAGCTGGTGGCTGCCAGCGAGGTCGAGGATCGCGCCCTGGCCCTCGACGAGGCGCGGGCGCGGCTGGAAAAGGCGCGCCGGGATGCTGCCGTGGTCGAAACCGACCTGAGCTATGCCGTGATCCGTTCGCCGATCACGGGCACGGTTGCTGCCGTGACCACGCAGGAGGGCGAGACCGTGGCGGCATCGTTCACCACGCCGACCTTTGCGACCATCATCGAGGACGGTGCGCTGGAACTCATCGCCATGGTGGATGAAACCGATATCGGCAACGTCATGATCGACAACCCGGTGCGCTTC
>JAHDYN010000283.1 GCA_023383735.1 Gammaproteobacteria bacterium
CGGCGCAGCATCAATGTGCAGGAAATGGATACCCTGAAGGGCTGATGTGATGGAGAGAATCTACCTGGCTATCGTTCTCTGTCCGCTGGCCGCGGCCCTGCTGGCAGGCGTCTTCGGGCGCGTGATCGGACGGGCCGGTGCGCATACCGTGACCATCCTCGGTGTGGGCGCGTCATTCCTGATGTCGCTGATGGTGCTCAAGGCGCAGGTGCTTGATGGCGCACCGGCCTGGAACGACACGGTTTATACCTGGGCTGTCATCGATGGCGTGCACATGCAGGTCGGCTTTCTGGTCGACCGCCTGACCGCGCTGATGATGGTGGTGGTGACCTCTGTTTCGCTGATGGTGCACGTCTACACGATCGGATACATGCACGACGATCCGGGTTACCAGCGCTTCTTCAGCTATATCTCGCTGTTTACCTTTGCCATGTTGATGCTGGTGATGTCCAACAACTTCCTGCAGCTGTTTTTCGGCTGGGAAGCGGTCGGCGTCGTTTCCTACCTGCTGATCGGCTTCTGGTACACGCGGCCAAGCGCGATTTTCGCCAACATGAAGGCCTTCCTCGTCAACCGGGTCGGCGATTTCGGTTTCCTGCTCGGTATCGCACTGATCCTGATGTCGACTGGCAGTCTCGACTACGCGACCGTCTTTGCCGGTGCGGAGTCGATGAGCGGCCAGACCATCCAGGTGATCGGTGACAGCCAGTGGTCGGTGATCACGCTGGCCTGCATCCTGCTGTTCATCGGTGCCATGGGCAAGTCGGCCCAGATGCCGCTCCACGTGTGGCTGCCGGATTCCATGGAAGGCCCGACACCGATTTCAGCGCTGATACATGCGGCCACCATGGTGACGGCAGGCATCTTCATGGTGGCCCGGATGTCGCCGCTGTTCGAATACTCGGATGCCGCGCTGTCTGTCGTCATGGTGGTCGGCGCGACCACGGCACTGTTCACCGGGTTTCTCGGTGTCGTGCAGAACGACATCAAGCGCGTGGTTGCCTATTCAACGCTTTCGCAACTCGGATACATGACTGTGGCGCTCGGAGCTTCCGCCTATGCAGCCGGCGTGTTTCACCTGATGACGCATGCCTTCTTCAAGGCGCTGCTGTTTCTCGCTGCGGGCGCGGTGATCATCGCCATGCATCACGAGCAGGATATCCGCAAGATGGGCGGACTCTGGCGCTACCTGCCGATCACCTGGTTGACCAGCCTGATCGGCACGCTGTCACTGATCGGCTTCCCCGGGTTTTCGGGGTTCTTTTCCAAGGACGCGATCATCGAGGCGGTCGGGGCGGCAAGCCGTGCCGGCGCCGACTATGCCTGGTGGTGCCTGATGATTGGCGTTTTCGTCACGGCACTCTATTCCTTCCGCATGTTCTTCCTGGTGTTTCACGGCGCGGAACGCCTCGACCCGCATGCGAAGGAGCATTTGCACGAGCCGCCGATGGTTGTCTGGCTGCCGCTCGTGCTGCTCGCGGTGCCTTCTGTCATTCTCGGCTGGCTGACCATCGCTCCGGTGGTTTTCGGCAGCTACTTCGGCAATGCGATCTTCGTGCGCGAGATCAATGACGTGCTGGGCGAGGGCGCCGGCACCTTCCATGGTCCGGCGGCGTACATCCTGCATGCCCTGCAGATGCCGGTACCCTGGATCGCGCTGGCTGGCGCGCTCACTGCCTGGTACCTGTACCTGAGGAATCCGGCTTTGCCGGAGCGGCTGCGTGAACGGTTCAGCGGTCTCCATACGCTGTTGATCAACAAGTACTACTTCGACGAATTCAACCAGAAGGTGTTCGCGCGCGGGAGCACGGCTCTGGGCGGGTTCCTCTGGCGAATGGGCGATGAGGCCGTGATCGACAACGGCCTCGTGAACGGCAGCGCACGGCTTGTGGCTCGGGCCTCGCAGGTGGCGCGCCAGCTGCAGTCCGGTTATCTGTATCACTATGCGTTCGCGATCATTGCCGGACTGGCTGTGCTGGTTGGCTGGTTGCTGCTTGCGGGCTGACATCAGCCAGGCGATGGGGTAGACGTGGGAATACTGAGCATATTGATCTGGCTGCCGATTCTCGGTGGATTGCTGGTCCTCGCTGTCGGGCGAACGAGCGCGGGCATGCCATCCGCCGACGGTGCGGGCCCGCGCGCTGACCGTCTGCTCGCCCTGGCGATCTCGATGATCTCCTTTGTCCTCAGTCTTCCCCTGTGGACAGACTTCAATGCCGCGACAGCCGACATGCAGTTCGTCGAGCGCATGCCCTGGATCCGGGCCTTCAATGTCGAGTACTACCTCGGCGTCGATGGTTTCTCGATGCCGCTGATCCTTCTGACTACCTTCCTGACGCCGATCGTCGTGCTGGCGGGTTGGGATTCCGTCCGTGCGCGAACGGCGGAGTATTTCGCGGCCTTCCTGATTCTCGAAGGGCTGATGATCGGCGTTTTCTCGGCCCTGGATGCCTTGCTCTTCTACGTGCTCTGGGAAGCCATGCTGATTCCGATGTTCATCATCATCGGCGTCTGGGGTGGCGAGCGGCGGATCTACGCCACGGTCAAGTTCTTCCTGTACACCTTCCTCGGTTCGGTGTTCATGCTGATCGCATTGATCTACATGTACCTGAAGACAGGCAGCTACAGCATTCTGGTTTTTCAGCAGTTGCCGTTGAGCCAGACCGAGCAGACCCTGATCTTCCTGGCCTTTCTCGCGGCCTTCGCGGTAAAGGTACCGATGTGGCCCGTGCATACCTGGTTGCCGGATGCGCACGTCGAGGCACCTACCGGCGGGTCGGTGATTCTGGCGGCAGTGCTGCTGAAGATGGGTGGTTACGGGTTTATCCGTTTCAGTCTGCCGATCACGCCTGATGCCAGCGGAGACCTGTCCGGACTGATGATCGTGCTCTCGCTGGTCGCGGTGGTGTACATCGGCTTTGTCGCCTTGGTCCAGCAGGACATGAAAAAGCTGATCGCCTATTCATCCATCGCCCACATGGGTTTCGTCACGCTCGGATTTTTCATTGCCTGGCCGATCATCGAGCGAACCGGCAGCACCAGCGGCATCGCCATGGGGCTGTCAGGCGGCATGCTGCAGATGATTTCGCACGGCTTTGTTTCCGGCGCGCTGTTTCTCTGTGTCGGCGTGCTGTACGACCGGATGCACAGCCGGAAGATCGCCGACTACGGCGGTGTCGTCAATTCCATGCCGCATTTCGCTGCCTTCATGGTCCTGTTCGCACTCGCCAATGCGGGTCTGCCGGGGACCTCGGGCTTTGTCGGCGAGTTC
>JAHDYN010000284.1 GCA_023383735.1 Gammaproteobacteria bacterium
GATCAGCTTGCGCATGCGGAGCTCGGCGGTGCTGACTTCGGCACAGTTTTCGCAGCGCGGATCGTCACAGGGCTGGCGGGAGTACAGCCAGAACTGGACCGCACCGGCCAGCAGCCCGTCGGCGACATCCCAGGAATCGGCCTCGTCATCGGCCTCCAGCATGCGGTTGCCCAGCTCAACGACCTGCTCCGCTGCATGGTCCAGAATGGTGTTGTCGTCTTCGTCCATGGCAGTACTCCGCTGGGCAGGTGCGCCGGAGAAGTCATGCTAACCGATATGCGCGCAGGCCGGCACCGGCAGCCGGCTCACAGCATGTCCTGGGCGGCCACGAAATCCGGAATCGTCACCGTTACGAGCGTGCCCTGCCCGAGCTCGCTCTCGATCACCAGGCTGCCGTTGTGCGCCTCGGCGATGCGCCGGGCCAGGTACAGGCCGAGACCGAGACCACCCGTGCTGCGACACCGTGCCGGATCCGCCCGGTAGAACGCCTGGCTGATCTTTGGCAGGTGTTCGCGCGCAATCCCCGGCCCGTGATCGCGGACCTGCAGCAGGACCATGCCCGGCTTTACCGTCAGTTCGACCTCCACCGGGGCGGCATCCGGTGGCGTGTAGCGAAGCGCGTTCTCGATCAGGTTCTTGGCGACAAGGCGCATCCGCACCTCATCGACCTCGCGCACCACCCCGCCTGGCGGAAGCTTCAGCTCGATTCGCCCGGACTGCTCCTCGAATTCCTCGCTGATCAACGCGGTGAGCATGGCGCACAGATCGACCAGCGTGCGCTGCAACGTGGTATGGCCCACGTTCATGCGCTCGCTTTCGAGCAGATTGGCAATCAGCCGCTCCATCTCGCGGATATCGTCGAGCAGGTTGCGCTTGACCTGGTCATCGTCGAGGAATTCGAGTGCGACCTTGGCGCGGGTGAGCGGCGACCGCAGCTCATGGCTGATCGCGAGCAGCAACTGCCGCTTGGCCTCGAGCATGTCGCGCACATCGTCGGCCATGTGATTGATGCCGGCGGCGAGATCACCCAGATCGTCGCGCCGGCTGGTCTCGATCCGGTAATCCAGATCGCCCTGCCCGATCCGCGAGGTGCCGGCCTGGATCCACTTGATCGGCCGCACCAGCCAGCGCACGGCGAGAAAACACACCGACAGCACCAGCAGCGACAGCAGGACCATGACCGGACCGGTCAGGTCGGGGGGCGGACTTTCCGACAGCCGTGGCGAGGCGAAGACCACCACGTGCGGCCCCTCCTTGAGCTCTGCGAAGATGTGGCCCTGGTAGCGTGCAAAGCGCACACGTTCCAGGCCCAGCGCCCATGATTCGATGTCCTGCCGGCTCTTGTCGTCCAGGCCCAGATAGGCAATCGGGCCAAAAGGAATGGTGTTCAGTTCCGGAAACTCCGGCACCGATGACCACTCAATGCCGGGGCTGCTGATACGGATATCCACCGGAATGCGATCGACGATGGCCTTGGCCCTGGCCGGATCCGGCGGCGTGCCGATTTCCTTCAGAACCAGGTCGGCATGCAGGGAGATATGCGCGCCGACGATCTCGCGCAGGTAATCGGTCTCGCGCACCATGCGCACCGCATAGACCGATCCGAAGCCATAGACCAGCGAGGTCAGGAAAAACACCCCCACCAGGCGCGCCGACAAGGAGCGTGTGATTTCTCCGATCATCCGGCCGCCGGATCGACGCCGACGAAGGCGTAGCCGGTACCCCACACCGTCTTGATGAAACGCGGCTGCCGGCTGGTATCACCGAGCTTCTGGCGCAGGCGGCTGACGAGAATATCCACCGAGCGGGAAAAGAGCTGCGCATCGATTCCGCGCAGTTCGTTCAGTATTTCGTCACGGTTGAAGGTGCGCCCGGGGTTCGAGGCAAACAGCACAAGCAGCTGGTACTCCATGGTGGTCAGGTCCAGCGGATGTCCGTCCAGCTCCGCCGTGCGTCGTTCCGTATCGACATGCAGGCTGCCAAACCGCAGCAGCTTGTCATCATGCTCCTCGGCCGCCCGGCTCCGCCGCAGCACGTTCTGGATGCGCACCACCAGCTCGCGGGGCTCGAAGGGCTTGGAGAGATAATCATCGGCGCCGATCTCCAGCCCCACGATCCGGTCGGTGACGTCACCGCGCGCGGTCAGCATCACGACAGGTATCGAACTGGTCTTGCGGATCGTGCGGCACACATCGAAGCCATCCTGCTCGGGCAGCATGCCATCGAGGATCACGAGATCGGGCTTGTCGCGCTGGATCTTCATCAGACCCTCTGACGGGCGCACGGCATTGTCGAGCTGCATGTCGAAACGCTGGAAGTAGGCCTTCAGCAGTTCGCCCAGCTTTTCGTCGTCATCGATGAGCAGGATTCGCGTCATGCGTCACGTTTTTCAGCGGTCTGATGCCGTTTAATGCCCGGCTGTCCGGGGTTGAGGGTGAACCTTCAGGACGGATCGTAACCCTTTGTAAAAAAAAGGGGTTGGGCGTTACAAATTGTTACAGCGTGTTACCGCACTGAAAGGACCCTGCAACATGCCGGCCCTAAGCTGCGCACGTCGAATGGAACTGTAGCGATTTTGCACAAGGAGTGCTGACGATGTTGAGGAATTTCATGAATCTGGGCCTGGACGAGTTCGAGGTGCTGGGCGAGGTACTGCTGGCGGCGGTCGCCGTGAGCATCCCGCTGGTCACTTTGCTGCTGTTCCTGGCCAGCTGATCAGGGCGGGTCGGAGTACCGTAATCCGGCTCCGACTCGCCTCTGGTTACCCTCCGGGTCAGCCCTTCCGCCAGCGACCCCGCGCCTCTGCCATCTGCTGCGTGCCGATACGCATCTCCAGACGCTTGTTGAACTCCTGCTCGCCGAGCACGCGCTGCGGCAACACGTTCATCGGATCGGTGCGATATCCCAGCTCACGTATCTTGAAGTCATAGTCCTGCTGGGCAGCACGCTCGTTTTCCGGCACGGTATCCGCGTCGTCCAGCCAGCGGAACCAGCGATCCACAAACCCGACCAGGTACTTCTCGCAGGTGCCGATGTTGTCGTCATTGAGTTCAGCATGCGAACTCGTCGCCACCGGTGACATCAGCGCACGCAGATAGGTGCCGTGACTGACGAAGCGTGTCCACGTCGGGTCACTGCGAAACTTCAGGAAGTCCTGATTGGCGGGCTCGTAGTACTTGAGCAGGTATTCGTAGTTGGTGCGCAGATCCACCCGCGGCATGTACTCGGCATAGAAGTACAGCTTGGGGATGGTGCCGAAGATGATGCC
>JAHDYN010000285.1 GCA_023383735.1 Gammaproteobacteria bacterium
TGGGCACCACCGACTCTTTCAGCTATGGCCTGAAAACAAGACAGTTGCTCCTACCTGCCGCCTTGCCGGCGGGTTTCCTGCATCGACTCGACGACAAGCTGCAAGTCGGGCGCGAAGTCGGCGTAGTCCCTCTTGCTGGCATTCAGGTGCACTTCGATGACGAGGTCGTCGGAGAACATCATCGCGTCGTGAAACACCACCGCCTGGCCGCGGATCTGGGCGTCGTAGATTGATTCCCAGACCTCGAACCCATTCACCCTGCGCACCTGGCTGGAGCGCTGGCGGTGATCCTGCGCGGCGTGTACGGCGCTGCGGTCGCGGCGGATATTTTCCAGGCTGGAATAGTCATCGCGGGAGCGGGGCAGAACGCCCAGGAAGTTGGGGTCGTCGGGCAGGCCGGCCCGGGTGAAATGGCGGCCGTTGCCGGTACGCTGGTCGTCCCAGCCATCGGGCAACACATAGGAAACGAGGTTGTCCGGATCGCTGCGCCGCGTTTCGGCCGCGCTACAGACTGCAATGACAGTCAGCAGGATCAGCGCCACCAGCAGGCGCGCAGGATGGCCGGTAACAGATCGCAGTCGAGTCAGGTTTCGGGTTGCCAAGGGGGTCACTCCATTGAACGTTGACAGTAAACAGGGCAAACAGATCCGGCAGCTGCTGGCTCTCAGCCCGGATTGATCAAGGCCAGCCCAAGCCCGAGGGCCACGAGGCCGAGCGAGACCATCAGCAACAGCGCGGAGGCGAGCTGGCCCGCGTGCAGGATGCGCGCCGACGGATTGCGCAGCAGGCCGACCGGCGCATACAGCAGCCCGAAGACCATCACCGCCAGCGCCGGCACCGACACGACGGCAAAGTAGGTGAGTGCTGCGGTGCGCAGGGTGTTGCCATCGATCGGTTCGCCGGCGTCGCCGGTAAAACCGCGAACAGCCAGCCAGCCGACTGCCGGCAGCCAGATCAGAAGCAGCGCGCAGGCGATGGTTGCCAGCAGCCAGTAGTTGAACCGCGGTGCGCGAAAGATACGGCCGGTATCCCAGCGGCGTCGGCCGGCCAGCAATGCCAGCAGGCCGCCCGCGGCGAGCACCGTGGCGCAAACCGCCAGCACCGGGCCGGGTACCGGTTCCAGAGCGAGCGCCTCGCGTACGAACGGCGTGGCCAGTACCACCACGGGTGTGGTCAGTGTAGCCAGCGCGAGCAGCCGGTGGGGCGGGTAACGCCAGGCCTGCCATAGCGCGTAAATGCCCGTGGCCAAAGCCGCTGGTACCAGCATCACCAGCAGGTACAGGGTGCCCAGGCCGGCCGGTGTCGCGAGGAAAAGGCCCAGCACCGGCAGCATCACCAGCAGCTGCCCGAAGAACACCATGCGCAGGAGGGTCATGGAAACAGACTAGCGGCCCGCACCGTTGACACAACGGCGTGGTTCACGGCCCCGCGAACAACAACGCAAAAAGTAAAAAACAGATCGCCAGGGCGATCTGCCAGCTTTATCGGGCCCGGGGAAAAGGAATTGCGGCTGAATCCGCTCCTGCCTCGCTATCGTCAATCCCCGCCGCCTGATCGGCAAAGAAGCGCCGCACTTTCAGTGCCTGGCGCAGCTTGGCCTTGCGCACGTAGGTCTGGTGAAGCAGGTCCTTCATGGTTTCGAGCAGCGCGGCAGCCTGTCGGCGCTCGAAGGCCGGTTCGGCCCTGTTCCCTTTGCTTTCCTGGTCGAAGATCACGCGGCAGACCGCCGTGAAGCTTGCTTCGTCGATCTCGCCGAGTTGCTGGATCTCGGTGACCGTATCGAACACGCGCAGACGTCCGGCTTCGCCGACATCCTCGAAGATCGCCTGCGCCGTCTGCCGGCACATGGCGGCGAAGGCCTGCCAGAGCCCGGCGCTGTAGCAGGCGAGCGCTTCGCGAAAACGCGTGGCAACCGGTGCGGGCAGATAGCCGAGGCTGAAGCGTTCGGGTGGATGCTCGACAGGCTGCGGCAGCGGATACAGATCAACGCGGTCGTCGCGCCAGGCGCGGGTCCGGTAGCGCAGGAACACCGGCGACTTGCAGGCCGAGCACTGCAGGACCACGCCGACCTGCGCCGGCCGCTCGGCCTTGAGCCGGCTGAAGGGCGGGAAGGCGGTGACGCTCATCGGTGCCATTGCCGCACACTGCGGGCACTCCATGGCGCCGACGCCGCCGCTGCGTTCAAAGCGGTTTTCTGCGGTGATACAGGCAGTCATGTCGTTGCGCTCCGTTGCGGAAAAGCTAACGTGTCAGCGGCTTGTAGCGGATGCGGTGCGGGTTGGCCGCGTCGTCGCCGACGCGACGGCGCAGATCCGCCGCATAGTCCGCGTAGTTGCCCTGGAACCATAGCACCTGGCTGTTGCCCTCGAAGGCGAGAATGTGGGTGGCGATGCGGTCGAGGAACCAGCGGTCGTGCGAGATGACCATGGCGCAGCCCGGAAACTCGAGCAGGCCTTCTTCCAGCGCGCGCAGGGTCTCGACGTCCAGGTCGTTGGTCGGCTCGTCCAGCAGCAGTACGTTGCCGCCTTCCTTCAGCACCTTGGCCAGGTGCACCCGGTTGCGTTCGCCGCCGGACAGTTCTCCGATCAGTTGCTGCTGCTGCGCGCCCTTGAAGTTGAAGCGCCCGCAGTAGGCGCGCGAGGGTGTCTCGTACTTGCCGATGCGGATGATGTCTTCGCCCTCGGAAATCTCGGCCCACACCGTCTTAGTGTCGTCCAGCGAGTGCCGCGACTGGTCGACCGAGGCGATCTGCACCGTCTCGCCGATGCGGATCTCGCCGCTGTCGGGTTTTTCCTCGCCGGTCAGCATGCGGAACAGCGTCGTCTTGCCGGCGCCATTGGGGCCGATGATGCCGACGATCGCGCCGGGTGGAACCTGGAAGCTGAGGTCGTCGATCAGCAGCCGGTCGCCGAAGGACTTGCGCAGGTGATTGACCTCGATCACCAGGTCGCCGAGACGCGGCCCGGGCGGAATGTAGATCTCCTGCGTCTCCTGGCGGGTCTGGTACTCCTGCGAGACCAGTTCCTGGAAGCGGCTGAGGCGCGCCTTGCTCTTGGCCTGACGCGCCTTGGGGTTTGCGCGCACCCATTCGAGCTCGGCCTTGATCGCCTTCTGGCGCGCGGCTTCGCCCTTTTCCTCGCGCTGCAGGCGCTGCTGCTTCTGGTCGAGCCAGGAAGAGTAGTTGCCTTCCCAGGGGATGCCTTGGCCGCGGTCGAGCTCGAGGATCCAGCCGGCGACGTTGTCGAGGAAGTAGCGGTC
>JAHDYN010000286.1 GCA_023383735.1 Gammaproteobacteria bacterium
CAGCAACACGAAATCGACGACATAGCCCTGCGCCAGCCGGTCGACGAGATTGCCGATCGCCCCACCCAGCACCAGCACCAGGCCAAGCGGCACCACCACCCGTCCGGCCGGCTGCTGGAAATACCACCAGAGCAGTACTGCACTGACCAGCAGCGCCGTTACTGCAAAAAACCAGTTCTGCCAGCCCGAGGCATTTGCGAGAAAGCTGAACGCTGCGCCGGTATTGTGCAGCCGTACCAGATCGAAATACGGCATTACCGGCATGCGCTCGAACAGTTCGAAATGCCCGACGACCAGCTTCTTGGTCCACTGATCGAGTGCAAGAAGTACGACGGCGAGCAGCAGCCATCGCCAGGTAACGCGTCCTGGTGAGGGCTTCTTGCCCGTCTCGGCAGCAGCTTCCATCTCGTACTCGCTCACAGGTAGCGGCGGATCTCGCCGGGGCCGTCGATGTTCGTCACGCAGCGGCCGCAAAGTGCGGGGTGCACAGCATTACTGCCGGTATCTGGCTGGCGATGCCAGCAACGCACGCACTTCGCATCGGTATCCGACTCGGCCTGCACCCAGAACCCTTCGCCAGCCAGTGCGGCTTCACCGCGCTCCTCAGCCGGACGAACCACCGCACCGGAGGTGATGAACAGGAAGCGCAGCTCGTCGCCCAGGCGCTGCATGTCCTCACGCAGCCGGCCATCGGCAAAGACAGCAAGCTGCGCATCGAGGCCGGAACCGATCGCGCCAGACACACGCAAGGCCTCGAGCGCCCTGGCCGCGGTCTCCCGCGCGCGCAGCAGGCCTTTCCAGTCCAGCTCGCCGTCGTCGGCCGGGCTCACTGCCGGGAACTGATGCCACGTGGTGAGGAAAACGGATTCTCCCCGCTCACCGGGCATCTGCGCCCAGATTTCTTCTGCCGTAAAGCTCAGCACCGGTGCCAGCCAGCGAACCATGGCCTCGATAATATGGTACATGGCGGTCTGCGCGGAGCGGCGTGCCGGCGACTTGCGACCTGTCGTATACAGGCGGTCCTTGATCACATCCAGATAAAAGGAACCGAGGTCGACGACACAGAAATTGTGCAGCTGCTGATAGACGCGATGAAACTCATAGGATTCATAGGCAGCCTGTATCTCGCGCTGCAGTTCTGCGGCCCGGCCGAGCGCCCAGCGATCCAGCGCGACGAGATCCGCGACCGGCAGCTGATCGGCAGCCGGATCAAAACCGTCGAGATTGCCGAGCAGAAAGCGCGCGGTATTGCGCATGCGCCGGTAGGAGTCTGCCATGCGCTTGAGGATTTCCTGCGAGACGTTCATCTCGCTGCGGTAATCGGTGGAGGCCACCCACAGGCGCAGAACGTCCGCCCCCAGTGAATTGACCACAGGTTGTGGCGCAACGACATTGCCGAGCGACTTGGACATCTTGCGGCCCTTGTCGTCGACGGTGAAGCCGTGCGTCAGCACCTGGCGATACGGCGCCCTGCCCTCCATCGCAACGGCGGTCAACAGGGAGCTCTGGAACCAGCCGCGATGCTGGTCCGAGCCCTCGAGATAGAGATCGGCCGGAAAGCCGACCTCGGCGTGGCTGCGGGCAACGCAGTGATGGACCATGCCGGAGTCCATCCATACATCCATCGTGTCCATGACCCGGTCGTAGTGGCCGGCAGCCGAACCCAGCAGTTCGGCCGGATCCAGATCGAACCAGGCATCGATGCCCTGGGCTTCGATGCGGCAGGCAACCTCTTCGAGCAGCGAAAGGGTATCGGGATGCAATTCACCGCTTTCGCGATGAATGAACAGGGGAATCGGCACCCCCCAGGTGCGCTGGCGCGAAATGCACCAGTCGGGACGACCGACGATCATGTTCTCGATGCGCTGCTGGCCCCACTCCGGAATCCACTGCACGCTGCGGATGGCGGCAAGACCCGATTCGCGCAGCCCGTTCTGGTCGAGGCTGACAAACCACTGTGGCGTGGCGCGAAAGATGAGCGGCGTCTTGTGCCGCCAGCAGTGCGGGTAGCTGTGCTGGAACTTCTGCGCACCGAGCAATCGGCCCGCTTCGCGGAGCATCGCCAGGATCTGTTCTTCCGCCGCCTTGATGTGCAGACCGGCCAGCAGTTCCGTACCCGGGACATAGACGCCGCGCCCATCCACAGGGTTGTCGATCGGCAGCTTGTAACGCAGGCCGGACTGGTAGTCGTCCTGGCCATGGCCAGGCGCCGTGTGCACCGCACCGGTGCCGGCGTCGAGCGTCACATAGTCGGCAAGGATCACCGGCACCTCGCGCGTATAGAAAGGATGCCGGAGCCGGAGCCCTTCGAGCGCTTGCCCATGGACGCGCACCAGCGTGACCGAAGTCTTCGCCCCATAGCGACCCAGTGCAGCTTCGGCCAGTTCGGCCGCGAGCAGCAGCCGGACGGGACCGTTGCCGAGTTCGGCCTCGATCAGCAGATACTCGATCCCGGCACCAAGCGCCACCGCCTGGTTTGCAGGCAGCGTCCAGGCCGTTGTCGTCCAGATCGGCACGAGCACCGGCGATGATCCCTCGAGCCCGGCACGCCGGTGCAGCTCGGCACTGTCGAGCACTGCAAAGCCGACATCGATCGCCGTCGAGCTCTTGTCCATGTACTCGACTTCGGCTTCGGCAAGCGCCGAACGACAGTCCAGGCACCAGTGCACCGGCTTGTAACCCCGATGCAGGTGCCCGTTTGCGACGATCTTTGCGAAGCCGCGAATCTGCTCCGCCTCGAAGCGCCGGTCCAGCGTGAGATAGGGCCGCTCCCAGTCGCCCAGCACGCCGAGGCGACGGAAATCGCGGCGCTGGCTGTCGACCTGGCTCAGCGCATAGTCGCGGCAGGCCTTGCGGAACTCGGCCGGCGCCAGCTTTTCACCAACCTTGCCGAATTTCTTCTCGACCTGAAGCTCGATGGGCAGGCCGTGACAGTCCCAGCCGGGAATATAGGGTGCATCGAAACCCGACAGCGTCTTCGATTTGACGATGATGTCCTTGAGAACCTTGTTGACGGCATGGCCGATGTGGATATCGCCATTCGCATAGGGCGGACCATCGAGCAGCAGGAAGCGCGGGCGGCCAGCCACTGCCTTGCGGATCTGCGCATAGATATCCCGACTGGCCCAGTCTTCAAGCATCTGCGGTTCACGCCGCGCGAGATCGGCCTTCATGGCGAAGGCGGTCTGCGGCAGATTCAATGTGTCTTAGTAGTAGGTCACGTGGGTGTCCCTGTCAACAGGCGGCG
>JAHDYN010000287.1:0-2574 GCA_023383735.1 Gammaproteobacteria bacterium
GCCCAGAACAGGTTCTGGCGGATCTTGCTGAAGGTGGCACGACTGATGTCGATTGCCGCGGCCACGAGCCGGGGGTCGGACCGCATCAGGGTGATCCCGGCGGTTTCCATCGCGATATCGGTGCCGGTGCCCATGGCGATGCCGACATCGGCGACAGCCAGCGCCGGCGCATCGTTGATGCCGTCGCCGATCATGCCGACGACATTCCCGGTGCCGTGCAGCGCCTTGATGGCCGCGGCCTTGTCCTCCGGTTGCATGGCGCCGCGCGCTTCGTCCACACCGGCCTGCTGGCCGATTGCAGCCGCCACTGCCTCCGCATCGCCCGAGAGCATCAGGGTGCGTATGCCCATGTCGCGCAGGGTGGCGACAGCCGCGATGGCTTCGGGTCGCAACTGGTCGGCAATGGCGAGTACGCCGATCACGCCATCGCGGTCGGCCACGTACACGGCAGTCTGCGCCTGCTGCTCGCAGGCCTCGGCGATGCCGGCAGCATCACCCGTATCGACCTGTTTCCCGGCCAGCAAGCGCCGGTTGCCGAGCATGATGTCCCGCCCGGCTACCGTGGCGGTCACGCCGCGGCCGGTATGGCTGCGAAAATTCTCGACCGGGCTGGTCGCGAGTCCATGCGAGCTGGCGTAGTCGATGATTGCGCGGGCCAGCGGATGCTCGCTGCCCTGCTGTACGGAAGCGGCCAGTTGCAGCAGTTCGTTTTCCGCGCCACGGAGCACATGGATACCGACCAGGACCGGTCGACCGACAGTCAGCGTGCCGGTCTTGTCGAAGATGATCGTGTCGAGACGGTGGGCGCGCTCCAGCGCCTCGACATCCTTGATCAGGATGCCGGCACGGGCACCCGCACCGGTTCCGGTCATGATCGCCGTCGGTGTTGCGAGACCCAGCGCGCATGGGCACGCGATCACCAGCACCGCCACCGCGGAGACCAGCGACTGCTCGAAATTCCCGCTGACCAGCAACCAGGCGACGAAGGTGAGGCAGGCCAGCAGCACGACCACCGGCACGAAGATCGCGCTGATCCGGTCAACCAGCCGCTGTACCGGGGCCTTGCCGCTTTGCGCGTTCTCCACGAGGCGAATGATCTTCGCCAGCGTCGAGTCGGCACCAACGGCGGTCGCACGCAGCTGCAGCAGGCCGGTACCGTTGATCGAGCCGCCGGTTACCCGGCTGCCAGCCGTCTTGTCGACCGGCAGGCTCTCGCCGGTGATCAGCGATTCGTCGACTTCGCTGTGCCCGGTATGGACGATGCCATCGACCGGAATCCGCTCGCCGGGCCGGACGATGATCCGGTCACCCGTGCGCACCTCGTTGACCGGCAGCTCCCGCTCGCTGCCATCAGGCTGCCGCACACGTGCGGTCTGCGGGCGCAGCTCCATGAGCTGCCGGATGGCGGCGGTGGTGCCGCGCTTGGCCCGGCTTTCGAGAAATTTGCCGAGCAGTACCAGGGTGATGATGACCACCGAGGCCTCGAAGTAGAGCTGGCCCGTCGCGGCACTGAAGCCCAGCGTGGCCAGCAGGTACAGGCTGTAGCCATAGGCCGCCGTCGTGCCGAGCGCCACCAGCACATCCATGTTGCCGGCCCTGGCCCGCAGGGCCTGCCACGCCGAGCGGTAGAAGCGCGCCCCGATCACGAACTGCACCGGTGTGGCCAGCAGCAGTTCCAGCCAGGCTGGCAGGTGCCAGTGCCGGCCGAGGCTCATGCCGGCCATCTGCCACAGCAGCGGCGCTGCGAATGCCGCCGCAACCATCAGCACGAGGAATTCGCGGCGCAGTTGCGCCTGCACGCGCTCGCGCTCTGCGGTCTCTGCCTCTGCGCGGTTGTCGGCAGCTGCAGCGACCCGTGCGCGGTAACCGGCGGCGCTGACCGCAGCGGACAGTGCCGGAATATCCGTGCTGCCGGCCCGGGCGCGGATGTCGGCCCGCTCGATGGCCAGGTTGACGTTGGCCTCGATCACGCCTGGCACGCCGCGCAGCGCCTTCTCCACGCGACCCGCGCAGTTGCTGCAGGTCATGCCCTCGATCGGAAAGCTGAACTGCTCGACCGGCGGTGTATCGGTGCCTGCAGGCAGGCTGCGAATATCTGTCGTGCTCATTTCTTTCCTGCCTGTCGTGGTTTGCTGCTGGCGGAGGCTGCCGGTTGCCGGTCGTCGGCAGCCAGGGAATCGAGGATCGGGCAGTCCGGGCGCTCGTCACCATGGCAGTGGCCGATCAGGTGCGAGAGGGTGTCGGCGATGGCCTCGAGATCGGCAATCCGTGTCTGCAACTGTGCGAGATGCTCGACGGCCAGCCGTTTGACCTCGCGGGCCGGTCGTCGCCGGTTCTGCCAGAGCGAGAGCAACTGCCGGATGTCCGGGGTGCCAAAACCGACCGCACGGGCGCGCCGGATGAAGGCCAGGCGGTGCACATCGTCCATCGAGTAGACGCGATATCCCGACCCGTTGCGCGCTGCCGCCGGGACCAGCCCGGCACTCTCATAGTGACGGATCATCTTCGCGGAAACCCCGGAGAGTACTGCGGCGCGGCTGATGTTCACGTGGCCATCCTAAACCTTCCCATGAT
>JAHDYN010000287.1:2584-3243 GCA_023383735.1 Gammaproteobacteria bacterium
TTCAGCGTCTTGACCTTCCCCTGATGGGAAGGTCAAGCCCCGGCCGGCTGCGTCATGGCCTCCGGTCTAGCGCGAGGGCAGGGCGATGCGCCGGTGCCGGTTCTGGAACAGGCGCAGGTACTCGGCGAAGAGACGCGATCCCAGCTCTCTCGACTGCCCGATATAGGCCGGCGTTTCCGCTTCTATTTGTGCCGGATTTATTTTTCCGTGCAGCTCGTCCAGTTCGCGCCGGTTCACCGGCGCATGCAGCCAGCGGTGGATCATCGGCGCGTCGACTTCGAGGTGAAACTGCAGACCGTAGACATTGTCGCCATAGCGGAAAGCCTGGTTCCGGCAGTCCGGCGACGTGGCCAGGTGCACGGCACCGTCCGGGATGTCGAAGGTGTCGCCATGCCACTGAAAGATCTTTTCGCTGCCGGCGAAGTGCCGGAACAGTGGATCGTGCCGGCCCTCGGCGGTGGGCGCCACGTCGTACCAGCCGATTTCCTTCACCGGGTTGGCCCGCACATGGGCGCCCAGGGCCCGCGCCAGCAGCTGCGCGCCGAGGCAGATGCCGAGCACCGGCTTGCGCGCCGCGACGGCTTCGCGAATCGCCGCCATTTCCACGGCCAGATGCGGGTAGTGGTGCACCTGGTCGCAGTTCATCGGGCCACCGAGCA
>JAHDYN010000288.1:0-2165 GCA_023383735.1 Gammaproteobacteria bacterium
CTGCTCGGGCTCCAGGAGGTCACCCGGCTGGACATCGTCAACTTCATCTCGCATGGCCTGTCGAAACTGCGCGACGATCAGGCGGCACAGCGGAATCCGTCGACAGAGGGTGAGGACTCCGAGGGCGAGGGCACTGCGCTCGACAACTATGCAACCAATCTCAACCGCAAGGCCCGTGAGGGCAAGATCGACCCGCTGATCGGTCGCGAGGTTGAAGTCGAACGCACCATCCAGGTGCTGTGCCGGCGCCGCAAGAACAATCCCCTCTATGTCGGTGAGGCCGGCGTGGGCAAGACGGCCATCGCCGAAGGGCTGGCGAAAATGATCGTGGATGGCCAGGTGCCGGAGGTGCTGTCCGGCTGCACGATTTATGCCCTGGAC
This sequence comes from Gammaproteobacteria bacterium, assembly GCA_023383735.1. Taxonomy (GTDB): domain Bacteria; phylum Pseudomonadota; class Gammaproteobacteria; order Steroidobacterales; genus SHZI01. The sequence goes on from JAHDYN010000288.1 coordinate 382, forward strand.
ATGGGCGCGTTGCTGGCCGGGACCAAGTACCGGGGTGATTTCGAGAAGCGCTTCAAGGCCGTCATCAAGGATCTTGCCAAGGATCCCGGCGCGATCCTGTTCATCGACGAGGTGCATACGGTGATCGGCGCCGGTGCCGCCTCGGGCGGCGTCCTGGATGCCTCCAACCTGATCAAGCCGGTACTCTCGAGCGGCGAACTGCGCTGCATCGGTTCGACGACCTACCGTGAATATCGCGGCGTATTCGAGAAGGATCACGCGCTGGCACGGAGGTTCCAGAAGATCGATATCGTCGAGCCCACCGTGCCGCAGAGCATAGAGATCCTGATGGGCCTCAAGTCCAGGTTCGAGGAGCATCACAAGGTCAGCTACACGGATGAAGCCATCGTCGCCGCCGTCGAGCTGTCGGACCGCTTCATCAATGAGCGCCAGCTTCCTGACAAGGCCATCGATGTCATCGACGAGGCCGGCGCGAGCGTGCGGCTCGAGCCGTCGGCAACCCGGACCACCGTGGTCGACGTGCCGCAGATCGAGAACGTGATCGCCAAGATGGCCCGTATCCCGCCGAAGAACGTGTCGGCATCGGACCGCGATCAGCTGCGCAATCTCGAGCGCGACCTGAAGCTGGTGATCTTCGGCCAGGACAACGCGGTAACCGCGCTGGCTTCGGCCATCAAGCTGGCCCGCTCGGGGCTGCGTGAGCCGGAGAAGCCGGTGGGCGCCTTCCTGTTTGCCGGACCAACCGGCGTGGGCAAGACCGAGGTGACACGGCAGCTCGCACACTGCCTGGGTATCGAGCTGATTCGCTTCGACATGTCGGAATACATGGAGCGGCACACCGTTTCACGGTTGATCGGCGCACCGCCGGGATATGTCGGATTCGACCAGGGTGGACTGCTGACCGAGGCGATCAACAAGCACCCGCATGCCGTGCTGTTGCTCGACGAGATCGAGAAGGCGCATCCGGAAGTGTTCAACCTGCTCCTGCAGGTCATGGATCACGGAACGCTCACGGACAACAATGGGCGCAAGGCGGATTTCCGCAATGTGACCCTGGTGATGACCACGAATGCCGGCGCGCAGGAAATGAGCCGGCCTTCGATGGGCTTTACCAATCAGGACAACAGCACGGATGGCATGTCGGTCATCAACCGGATGTTCAGTCCCGAATTCCGCAACCGGCTCGATGCGATCATCCAGTTTGCACCGCTCGGACCTGATGCCGTGTTGCGTGTTGTTGACAAGCTCGTGATGGAACTCGAGGCCCAGCTCGACAAGAACGCGGTAACCATCGAACTCGAGCCGGCTGCGCGTCAGTGGATTGCCGACAAGGGCTACGATCCGAAGATGGGTGCGCGACCGATGGCCAGGGTGATCCAGGAACAGATCAAGCGGCCGCTGGCCGAAGAGCTGCTGTTCGGCGATCTCGCGAAAGGCGGGCACGTGCGCGTGACCCTCGATGCCGCCGGTGCTCTGGCACTGGTCACGGCACCGGCAAGCCGCAGCCTCGAGCACATGCCCGATCCGGCCTGAGCGGCTTCGGTTGGCAACCGGGGGTCAGCGTGCGCGGAAGGTGATGCGCGCCTTGGAGAGGTCGTAGGGCGTCAGTTCGACCGTCACCTTGTCGCCTGTGAGTATGCGGATGTAGTTCTTGCGCATCTTTCCGGAGATGTGCGCGATCACCACGTGTCCGTTTTCGAGTTTGACCCGGAAAGTGGTGTTTGGCAGGGTCTCGGTCACGAGACCTTCCATCGTTATGGCGTCTTCTTTGGGCATGAGTGCTC
>JAHDYN010000288.1:2175-3226 GCA_023383735.1 Gammaproteobacteria bacterium
CGACGGGAAGCCGCGGATTGTGGTCTAAGTGGCTGTGCCACGCAAGCGAACAACGTCGCCAGGCCCTGAAACCAGGTCCGTGGTGGGGCGGGGGGCGGTCTGCCAGCTGCCGTTCTGTTCCGGCAGAGCGGTCAAGGCGCTGATCGTGCGGATGAAATCCCGGCGCGCCATCACGCGGCTGCCGAGCGAGTGCAGGTGCGGGGTTTCAAGCTGGCAGTCGAGCAGGCCGAAGCCGCGTCCCGCCAGCTGGTGCATGAGCGCCGCGAGCGCAACCTTGGAGGCGTCGGTCTCGATGCTGAACATCGACTCACCGAAGAAGGCCCTGCCGATGGCCAGGCCATACACGCCGCCGACCAGTCTTTCACCAAGCCATGTTTCGACGGAGTGGGCGTGACCGAGATGATGCAGCTGCATGTAGGCGCTGCGCATGTCGGTGGTGATCCATGTGCCTTGCGCGGCGCGCAGCCCGGCACAGGCACTGATGACGCCGGCAAATTCACGGTCGGTAGATACCATGAATCGCCCGCTGCGCAGCCTGCGGCGCAGGCTGCGTGATATGTGCAACTCCCCGGGCAGCAGCACAGCGCGCGGATCCGGCGACCACCACATGATGGGTTGTCCGTCTTCATACCAGGGGAAGATCCCGCGCCGGTAGGCTGCCAGCAGTCGCGGTGGCGAGAGGTCCCCACCGAGAGCCAGCAGTCCGTTCGGATCGTCGAGGGCCTGCCCGGGATCCGGAAATCCTTCCGGCGGATCATCGCTGCAGAGGAGTGTCAGGCGGGGCATCAGCTGTCCGGTCCGGCGGTCGGGCTATTCCTTGCGGAAGGGTACATGGTCGCGGGCGCTGTCCATGTATTCATCGATATGCGCGCGTTCGCGTTCGAGGTAGTTGTCGACAGCAGCGGCGAACTGCGGGTGCGACAGCCAGTGGGCTGACCAGGTTTCCGTCGGCGCGAATCCGCGGGCCAGCTTGTGCTCGCCCTGCGTGCCTGGCTCGAAAGCCCGCAGGCCATGGGCAATGCAGTACTCGATGCCCTGGTAGTAGCAGGTT
>JAHDYN010000289.1 GCA_023383735.1 Gammaproteobacteria bacterium
CGATGGCCTGGTGCACCTTTCCGACATCTCCTGGGATATTCCGGGCGAGGAGGCGGTGCGCAATTACAAGAAGGGCGAGGATGTCGACACCGTCGTGCTGGCGATTGATCCCGAGCGTGAGCGTATTTCACTTGGTATCAAGCAGCTCGATCTGGACCCGTTCTCCAGGTTCCTGGCGGATTTCCCCAAGGGCACCATCATGAAGGGTGTGGTCTCCGAGGTTGATGCCCGCGGTGCGGTGGTTGATCTCGAAGGCGGAATCAAGGGCCAGTTGCGCGCCAGCGAGCTGTCCCGCGACCGCGTCGAGGATGCACGTACGGTTCTGAAGGTTGGCGACGAGGTAGAGGCCAAATTCACCGGACTGGATCGCAAGAATCGCGTCGTCTCGCTGTCCATCAAGGCCAAGGATGCTCACGAAGAGCAGCAGGCCATGGACAGCTACAGGTCCGAGAGCGGTGGCAGCACCGGAACAACGCTTGGCGAATTGCTGAAAGAGCAGATTTCGAACTCCGGCGATTCCTGATCCAGTCATGCTGGATCAGGGGCGAGCCGTTATGCGTAAGGGGACGCGGCGATGACGAAGTCGGAGTTGATCGAAGTTCTGGCCAGAAAGCAGAAGCATTTGCCAGCCAAGGACGTGGAACTGGCGGTCAAGCATCTGCTGGACCTGATGAGCGATTCGCTGGCCGGTGGCCAGCGAATCGAAATCAGGGGCTTTGGCAGCCTTTCGCTGCATTTCCGTCCACCCCGTATGGGTCGCAACCCCAAGACGGGGGAGGCCGTTGCGCTGGCCGGCAAGCATGTACCGCACTTCAAGCCGGGCAAGGACCTGCGCGACCGGGTCAATGAAAACCGGCACCTGCCCATCAAGGACTGATGCCGGCTGAAACCCGGGTCTGACGATCGCGATATTGCCGTCAGCAGGGCCTGGATTCGCTGACGGGCGGCTTTGTTGATTTGCTGGAGGCCGTCGATGCTCCGCAGTTTGCTGTATTCGGTTCTGCTGCTCGTGTTTGTCGGGCTCGCCGCAGTATTCGGCGCCTTGAATCCCGGGCGTATCTCCCTGGACTTTGCCTTTCAGGCAATCGAAGTCGAAAAATCCGTTGCGCTGATGGTGACGCTGGCAGTTGGCTGGATCTTCGGCCTCTTCTGTGCCGGTGTTGGCGTGCTGCGTCTGCTGAGCCAGCGGCGCGCCCTGCAGCGTTCGTTGCGCCTTGCAGAGCAGGAAGTTCAGGCACTGCGCAGCTTGCCGGTCAAGGATGCCGACTGAATCCACATTCCTGTTTGCCGGCCTGTTGTTCCTGGCGGCTGCGCTGGGTTACGTCTTTGCCCGCTATGGCGATTTCGATGAAGACGCCGAAGAGTTGCGGGAGTCTGCCCGCGCCAACTTCGTCAAGGGCTTTCGTCATCTGCTGAACGAGGAACCCGACCAGGCGGTCGAGGTGTTCACCAGCAGCGGCGACATGGATGAGGAAGGGCTGGAGACCCAGATCGCCGTGGGCGGCCTGTTTCGGCGGCGCGGGGAGATCGATCGTGCGATCCGGATGCACCAGAACCTGCTCGACCGCCCCGGCATCAACCGCACGCAGCGCGACAAGGCGCGGTTTGCCCTGGCCGAGGACTTCTTCAGCGCTGGACTGTTCGATCGGGCGGAAGACCTTTACCTCCAGCTCCGGGAGGCCGGCGAGTACCGTATTGCGGCGCTGAGGCGTCTGCTGCGGATCTGTGAAGTAACGGCCGAGTGGGATCGCGCCGTTGATCTCTGCGGGGAGCTGCTCCGCATCGAGCCTGGTGCGGTACCGCTTGCACAGCTGGCCCATTACTACTGCGAGCTGGCCGAGCAAGCGCGCCGGCAGGGCAACTGGAAGGAGGCCAGTCGCCTGCTGGACCAGGCGGATTCGGCGGAGCCCGGCAAGCTGCGCTGTACGTTGATTCGCGGTGATCTCGCCGCTGACCAGGGCCAGATGGCGGTCGCTGCTGCTGCCTATGCCGAGATTGCCAGGGCGGCGCCGGCCATGCTTGGCGATATCCTGCCGCGTCTGCTGCGTACCGTTCCCGCGTCCGGGCTTGGGCAGCTGCTGGATGAAGTTACCGGGACGCCCGAGGGATTGCGCGGTATCGCTCTGGCGGTCATACGCGACCCGCAGATCAATCACCCCGGAGCCATCGACAGTCTGGGCCGATTCATCGAGCAGCAGCCGATACTGCGCGATCTGGCCGGTGCGGGGTTCCCCGCGTCCACTGCGATGGATTCCCGCCGGCAGGCGATCGAGCGGGTGCGCAAGGCCCTGCAGCAACTGACGCCTCCCGGTACCAACTACCAATGTGCGGACTGTGGTTATTACAGCTCGGTCCTGCAGTGGCAATGCCCGGGCTGCCGTGCCTGGGATACGGTCAGCGCTGCTGACCGGCTGTTATTCAAAGGTTCGCCGGTTTAGGCGCATCAAGCACATTTCCCGTGCAAGTCGCAGGAAAGCGTGCTCAAACAAATCCACCCCGGCCCCTAGGATGCTGCTGCTGTCCGCCGTGACAGCGGTGTTTTCATGCAACATTTTTCAGGAGTCAGTCATGCGCAAGTTCATCTGTCTGGGTTTTCTGGGTCTGCTGCCGGCGCTGGTGATGGCAGGGCCGGTCGATATCAACACGGCCGATGCGGCAACCATCGCCCGTGAGCTGAACGGTGTGGGCGAGAGTCGCGCGCGGGCTATCGTCGAATATCGCGAGAAGAACGGCCGCTTTGCCACACCCGATGATGTCATGAAGGTGTCGGGAATCGGCCCGCAGGTGCTTAAGTTGAATCGCGAAAACATCCGCACCGGTCAGCCGGCCAAGACCATCAACCAGCAATAGGCTGTCTTGCGGGCGGCACCGGCTGGCGGTGCCGCCCGCGTGCCGCAGTTACCGGACGTTGCCGGCGGTATTGGCTATGATGGCCGCCTGTCCTCAACAACAAGAAGTCCGGAGCTGCCAGATGAAGGGACCAGTCCGCACCGCAGTCTTTCCCGTTGCTGGCCGGGGTACGCGATTCCTGCCGGCAACAAAGGCCATGCCCAAGGAGATGATGCCCATCGTCGACAAGCCGCTGGTGCAGTATGCGGTTGAAGAGGCGCTGGAGGCCGGCGTGACCCGCCTGGTCTTTGTGACCGGCAGCAGCAAACGGGCGATCGAGGATCACTTCGATCGCGATGCAGAGCTTGAGCGTGCGCTGGGCGTGGCGGGCAAGCA
>JAHDYN010000290.1 GCA_023383735.1 Gammaproteobacteria bacterium
TCGAGCAGGCTCACGCCGAGGCCCTCGTGCAGGGCCGGGTGGACGAGCAGGTCGATGTGGCCGAGAAATTCGCGCAGATCGGGACGAAAACCGCAAAAGCTCGTGGTCCCGCCCCAGCCGGTGCGCGACTTCAGTTCGGCTTCCAGCGGGCCGGTGCCGAAGATCAGCAGCCGGGCATCGGGGCACTGGTCGCGGATCAGCGGCCAGGCCTTGAGGAACAGCGCGTGGCCCTTGCGTGGGATGAGCTGCGCAACGATGGCGACCGTGCGCTGGCCCGGCTCGATGCCGAACTCGGCGAGGAATCGCTCGCGCGGCCAGACCGGCGCGCAGTCCGCGGCCGTCACGCTGCTGCGGATCGTGGCGAGCTTCGCCGGCGGCACGCCCTGCTTCTCCAGCTGCGCGCGCACGGCGGAGGAAATCGCCACCACGCGCTCGTAGGCCAGGTACTTGAGCGTGCCGATCAGCGGCGTGTCGGGATTGTCGACCCGTCGCGTGAGCACCGCCGGGACATGCGCCACCGCGGCCGCCAGGCCACCGAAGATGTCGGCGCCGCGCCGGCTGTGGACGTGCAGCAGGTCGGGCTTGAGCCGCCGCACCTCCGATACCAGGAACGACACCGAGCTCACATCGAGGTCACCGCCGAGCTCGTGCGTGACCACCGCCAGTCCGGCCTCCGCCGCAGCCGCCGCGATGGCACTGCCGGTCGGACAGGCCAGCGTCGATTGCACACCGCGCGCGTCGAGCCCGCGCATCAGTTCGATGACCTGACGCGGGCCACCATAGAGATGACGACCGGTTTCGAGGTGCAGGACGTGCATGGGAGTGATGATAAGCGGCGTTTCAAACAGAAATGAACTGAAACGCAGATTGCCGCCCGAGACCACGGATGCTACATTTGTGCTGCAGCTGTATTGCAGGAGATTTCCACATGGCAGCGACCACCACGATCCGCCTGCCGCCTGAGTTGCAGGCCCGGCTGGGCGTGCTGGCCAGACAGACCGGACGCTCGGCGCACAGCCTGATCATCGAAGCGGTAGAGCGGCATGCCGACCACGAAGAGCAGATGCAGAACCTCGTCAAGGAGGCGCTGGCGGCCGATGCCGACATCGAGAAAACCGGCGAGGTCTACAAAGCCGAAGAGGTGCATGCCTGGATGCAGCGTCTGGCCGCCGAAGACGCTCCCGCACGGCCGAAGCCGTGCCGACGGTAGTCTATTCGGCACGTTCGCTGGAACACCTCGAACACGCTTTTCGATATCTGCGCGACAAACATCCCGATGCTGCAGCCGACGCCGTGACAGCCATCTGCTCGGCAGTCGATAATCTCGCCGCTCACCCGCTGGTCGGCCGGCGCATCTCGGGCGAAGTGCGCGAACTGGTCATTTCCTATGGGCGAACCGGTTACATCGCCCTGTATCGATTTGTGGTTGCACGACAGGAGGTGCGCATCCTCGCCCTCCGTCACCAGCGGGAACTGGGCTTTCAGCCCTGAACAATGATCAATCATGTGAATTGACCGTTCATGTGAATTGACCGTTGTTCCTTTTTTCAAGCGCTTTACTGCACAAAGCCGGCCGATTCCCCGATTCCTGTACCGCCTGACAGTGGCGAAGCTGGGTGGCTTGAACACAGCCAACCTGAAGCTTGACCCATGCGCCCTGCCTGTATAAAATTTTATACGGCCTGAGTGATGCCTGACGAAAAGGAAATTCGTTGGCTGGGCTCAGCCTTTGAGGACTTGCTGGCATTCCCGGCCGAAGTGCGCCGCCATGCCGGTTTCCAGCTGCGCAAGGTGCAAGCTGGGCTGAATCCGGACAACTGGAAGCCGTTCGAGATTGCAGGCGTTGGCATCAGGGAGATCCGTATCCGGGAAGCCAGCGGTATCTACCGGATGATGTATGTCGCCGGATTTGAAGAGGCTGTGTATGTATTGCACTGCTTCAAGAAGAAAACGCAGACAACCACAAGACAGGACAAGGACATCACCGCGGTGCGCTATCGGGCCGTAGTCAACGCGAGAAGGACCCGGAAATGAAGATCGATACCGAAATCCGCCATGTCAGCAAACCCGGCGCAAACCTCTTTCTGGAACTGGGCTTTCCACCCGACGAGGCGAGGCGCCTGCAGGCAGCATCACGCAAGCAGATCAATGACACGCGACTGCTGAAGCAGCAACTCATGGAGGAGCTGTCCCTCTGGATTACGGAACATCACCTGAAACAGGCTGATGCGGCCGAGATCCTGATGGTCTCGCGTCCACGCGTATCTGACGTCGTAAACAAGAAGACGGCCAAGTTCACCATCGACACGCTGGTCGAAATGCTCAGCCGCATCGGCAAGCCGGTCAGGCTGGCGATCGGTTGATGATGCACAACGACGATCTTTCCACCCACACCCCGGTCATGCAGCAGTACCTCCGCATCAAGGCGGAGCATCCGCAGCACCTGCTCTTCTACCGGATGGGCGATTTCTACGAGCTGTTTTTCGATGACGCGCGGCGTGCGGCGAAGCTGCTCGACATCACGCTGACCGCGCGCGGCAAGACCGCCGGGCAGAGCATTCCGATGGCCGGCGTGCCCTATCACGCAGCGGAGCAGTACCTGGCGCGACTGGTGCGGGCGGGCGAGTCGGTGGCGCTGTGCGAGCAGATCGGCGATCCGGCCACCAGCAAGGGCCCCGTCGAACGACAGGTGGTGCGCATCATCACGCCGGGCACGCTCACCGACGAGGCGCTGCTCGAAGCGCGGCGCGACAACCTGGTGGCGGCTGTGTGCCGCAGCCCGCGCGGCCACGGTCTCGCCTGGCTGGATCTCTCGGCCGGCCGCTTTCTGCTGGCCGAGCCGGAGTCGGCAGCCGATCTGCAGGCCGAACTGGCCCGGCTCAAGCCCGCCGAGCTGCTGATCGAGGAAGGCCTGGCCACCGAGCTGGCGGCCAGCGACAGCGCCACGCACACGCTGCCGCCCTGGCAGTTCGATGCCGACACCGCAAGCCGGCTGCTGTGCGCGCAGTTCGGCACGCACGACCTGCAGGGCTTTGGCGTCGGCGACCTGCAGGATGGGCTGCGCGCGGCGGGTTGCCTGTTGCAGTACGTGCGCGATACCCAGCGCAGCAGCCTGCCGCATGTGACGGCAATCGGTGCCGAGCGCCACAGCGATGCGCTGCAGATCGACG
>JAHDYN010000291.1 GCA_023383735.1 Gammaproteobacteria bacterium
CTGCTCATGACAGAATCCCGTGATGAAAGCGTCAATCTGCAAGTATATAGCCGGGGCCCATGGCCGACCTTGATCCCTGGCGCATTTCAGTGGCGCCGATGATGGACTGCACCGACCGGCATTGCCGGTACTTTCTGCGCCTGCTCAGCCCGCACGTACGGTTGTACAGCGAGATGGTGACTGCAGCGGCAATCGTGCGTGGCGACCCGGAGCGTCTGCTGCGCTTTTCCCCGGCCGAGCATCCGCTCGCGCTGCAGCTCGGCGGCAGTGATCCGGAACTGCTGGCCATGGCCGTCCGCAAGGCTGCAGCCTGCGGCTACGATGAGATCAACCTCAATGTCGGTTGCCCGAGCTCGCGCGTGTCGGAGGGTTCTTTTGGCGCCTGCCTGATGGCCGAGCCCGCGCTGGTGGGCCGCTGTGTCAGCGCCATGCAGGCCGCGACGCACCTCCCGGTCACGGTAAAAACCCGGATCGGGATCGATGACCGCGATGACTATGGGTTCCTTCAGGCCTTTGTCGCCAGTGTGGCTGCAGTCGGGTGCCGGACCTTTGTCATCCATGCCCGCAAGGCCCTGCTCAGCGGCCTGTCGCCGAAGGAGAACAGGGAGATTCCGCCCCTGCTTTATGCGACCGTTTACCGGCTCAAGGCCGATTTTCCGGAATTGCGCATCCTCCTGAATGGCGGGGTGGAGGCGCTGACTGCAATAGAGGGCCACCTTGCCGCCGGCGTCGATGGCGTGATGATCGGTCGCAAGGCCTATGCCGATCCTTACTGGCTCACGGAAGTCGAAGCGGCTTTCCTCGATCCAGGCGGCATGTGGCAGCGGCCGTCGAGGTCCGGGGTTGTCAGGGCGATGGCACGCTATGCGGAGCGGGAGATGCGCGAGGGTCTCCGTCTGCACCACATCACTCGTCACATGCTGGGCCTGTATCATGGGCAACCCGGCGCACGGGCCTGGCGCCGCCATCTCAGCACGCGCGCCTGTGCCGCTGACGCCGGCCCCGGATTGCTGCTTGAGTCTTTGCAGATGGTGCCCGACGAATAAACCGGTTTGGACATACAGGAGTTGAATACGGATGGCGGAGCGCAGGAATACGGGCAAACAGACCATTGCCCAGCGGGCAGATCTGCATGAGTACTACGAGAAGGCCGTGCAGTGTGCCGAGTCCGAATGTGAATTCGTGGTGGATACCTTCCGTCAGATCCGTGGCAGGTCGCCGCACAGTCTGCGCGAGGACTTCTGTGGTACGGCAAGCGTGGCCTGCCAGTGGGTGAGTCTGGGCCGGTCGATGCGCGCCACGGGTGTCGACCTCGATCCATCGGTGCTGGCGTGGGGGCGGGAGCACAATCTGTCCCGGCTGAAGCCCGGCGAGCGGGCACGAATCGAGTTGCTGGAGGCGGATGTCACCAAGGTGCGCGCCGCCGGTTTCGATGCGATTGCCGCCTTCAATTTCAGTTACTGGATATTCAAGACGCGCGCACGGATGTTGCAGTATTTCCGCCGCGTACGGCGGTCGCTGGTGAAGGATGGCATCTTCTTCCTCGATGCCTACGGCGGGTACGACGCCTATCGCGAACTGCGCGAAACGACTGCGCACCGGGGCTTCACCTATGTCTGGCATCAGGAAAAATACCACCCGGTTACTGCCGAAGTGCTGTGTCATATCGGTTTCCGCTTCCCGGACGGTTCGCGGATCGACAAGGCGTTCAGCTATGACTGGCGTCTGTGGTCCTTGCCGGAGCTGACCGAGCTGCTGACCGAGGCCGGATTCTCCAGGACCACCGTCTGGTGGGAGGGCACTGCGAAGGATGGTCGTGGCAATGGCGAGTTCAGCCCCGAGACGAAGGGCGACGCCGATGCGGGCTGGGTGGCCTACCTGGTTGCCGAGTATTGAGAGCGGTGATTGCCGGGCCGGACACTGTCCATGCCGGGCAACTCATGGCATATACTCGGGGCCGCCGTTTGACATATTGCGTGCCAGGTGACGTGTGACCGAAACTGCCGAAATGAAGCTCTCGATACTGTTTGCAGACGTGGTCGGCAGCACGCAGCTCTATGAAAACCTGGGCGACGAGCGGGCCCGCGAGACGGTCCAGCAGTGCCTGCGGGTGATGAAGCAGGCCACCGAGAATTTCGGTGGCACTGTCATCAAGACGATGGGCGATGAAGTCATGTCGACATTCCCGTCGGCTGACGATGCCCTGAACGCCGCCAACCAGATGCAGCAACGCATTACCAACACCATGCGTGTCGATGCGCAGGGCACGCATGTGGCCATCCGCATCGGCTGTCACTACGGTGCCGTTCAGCTGGAAGAGCGGGATATCTCCGGTGTTGCGGTCCACACGGCCAACAGCATGACCTCGCAAGCCAAGGCCGGCCAGATTCTCATCACCAGTGCAGTGGTGGAGCAGCTGAGTCCGCAGTGGAAGGCGCTGGTTCGCCAGATCGATGTGGCCACTCCCAAGGGGCAGTCCGACGAGGTCGCCGTATTCGAGGTGTTGTGGCAGCCCGAAGAGGCCACCAACATGCTGCCGTCAATCGATCCGGGTCACCGGGTGGCACCGGGCAATGGGCGGCTGTATCTGCGTTTTCGGGGTCAGGAAGTGATCGTGGGTGACAAAGGCAAGGTGACCGTTACCATGGGCCGTGCCGATGAAAACGACGTCGTCATCAAGGGCAACCTGATATCGCGGATCCATGCGCGTGTCGATGCCGCACGCAATCGCTTTGTGCTGGTGGATGAAAGCACCAACGGGACCTTCATACAGCCGGACGGCAGGGAAGAGATCTACCTGCGCCGCGACAGTGCCGTGCTGACCGGCAGTGGTGTGATCAGCATGGGTCGCATCGCGGCGCGCGGTACGCCGCTGGCCATCGAATACTCCGTGGAAGACTGACAGCGGGAACGGGCGCGAGGCCCGTCATGTGCCGCTGTCAGGTCATCAACCCAGATCGCTCACTACCCGGCGGTGCTCTTCCAGCAGGGCGGCCGGCAGCCGCTCGCCGAATTCCTTCAGATAGTTCTCGACAGATGCCATTTCCGCCCGCCATTGGGCGGCATCAACCTTGAGCAACGCCTCCAGGGCGCCCGGCTTCAGGTCGACGCCACGGCTGTCGATGTCGGCGCTGTTCGGCAGGAATCCGA
>JAHDYN010000292.1 GCA_023383735.1 Gammaproteobacteria bacterium
GCTGCGACCAGACCGCACGGGGAAAGATCGCCGGCGGTGCCGGATGGCCGTCGAACTCTGCGGCAGCCATCAGCTCGGGCGCAGCCCGCCACGCCTCAACCAGCCGGGCCAGGTCATCGGCGCTGACGGCGGGCAGGTCGCAGGGCATCACGAGCGCGGCATCCGCCGCTACCGGCAGGGCGCGTATGCCGCAACTCAGCGAACCGGCCATGCCGCTGGCCCAGTCGGGATTCGACACGACCTGCACGCCGTCCGCCGCAAGCAGCTTGCGGATGGCCGGTTCCGCAGCGCCCGCGACCACATGCACGCCGGCAGGGCAGATTCCCGCAAGGACACCGGTGACATGCCGCACCAGTGGCACACCGCGAAAGAGCGCCAGCGGCTTCGGGCTGCCGAAACGCACCGAGCCGCCGGCTGCCAGCACCAGCCCGGCGAGTTGCGGCGATTGCCTGGCCACGTTCATGACATCGAGCGGCCCGATCAGGCCGGCCCCGGCTTTGTCCAGTCATACGGATCCCAGGCGATGGGCGCCGAGTTAAAAGCGCGACGCAGTTCGGCGAGCACGGTGTCGACGGCGAGCGTCGAGGGCGAGCCATCACTGCGCCGCAGACGGGGCACGATGCCGGTCATCGGCTCATCGGCCACCCATGCCGGTGCGCCGGATTCGAGCGCGTTCAGCGCTTCGAGCACGCCTTCGAGCCGCACGCGCAGCGGTACCCGGCGCGACGCGATCTGCAGCCAGCTTTCGTAGCGATACTCGAACTCGTAGTGCCGGCCCTGCACGCGCAGCAGGCGGCTACAGGAAGTCGCGCTGTTTACCGCGAACGGATGCACGGCGGCCTGCTCGTCCTCGAGGTAACGCCGCACCGGCCTGGGCTCGAGCTGCGGCGGAACATGCACGATCGCCAGGTCGATGTCGGGCAACTCCTCGATCGTCACGCTGCCGTCGGCGAGCAGGGCTTCGCTCTGTTGCAGATGTTCATCCTGCGCCGCCCACAGCGCCGCGAATCGCGGTGAGCCGCTCTGCAGGTCATCGACGATCGTCGGCAGCAGCGGCAGCATGGCCTCGTACAGCGCCACCACCCGGTCGGGCGCGGCAAAGACGGCAGCCGGCAGGGTGCTGGTCGCCGGATCCGTCAGGGCCTCGATGATGAAACACAGGCGCGCCGCATCGCGCCGCCGGACCACGCCGAAATCGCCGGCGAAGGATGCGGCGATGAGCAGTTCGCGCATGGCCAGCGCCTGCTGCGGCTCGGTGAGCGCAAAGACGCTGAACAGCCCGTCTTCGTCGAAATGGTTGTTGGTCACGAAGGGCACGGAGACCGGCGGTTCCGGCTGGTCGAGCCAGGCAAAGACAGTCGCCGTCGAAGTGTCGCGGCGGACCGCCGCCGGTGACTGGTTGTTCGGCCAATGCGAAAGGGTCAGCAGACTGCCGGGCAGCGGTGCGCCATCGACGACGATGTTGGGCTGCGCACGCGCCTCGGCATAGGGGATGAAACGCACGAACAGAAACGTCAGCGGGCGCGCGCGATCCGGCAGCCGATCCAGGCAACGATGCCGAGCACGATGACGGCGATCAGCAGGTATTGGGGGCCGGCTATGTATTCGGCGCCGGGCGCGACTTCGGCGGGCATGACAGCCCGCCAGAGATACCAGGCTGCGCCGAACACCGCAGGAATGATCGTCGGCCACAGCGCGATTCCCTGGCCCTTGCCGGCGCGAGCCGCGCCACGCAGCAGCAGCCAGGAGACCAGCCCGCCGATCAGCATCGGCACCAGGTTCAGTGCAAAGACCGTGATGAGCGTATCGCTGCGGGGGCCAAATGCGATCAGCGCCGCCAGCGATGCGGCCACCGGCAGCAACAGCATGCCAGCCAGATTCATCCTGCCATATCCCGTCATCAGCCTGCGCCCTCTGCCAAGGAGTCTTTAAGGTACCCGCTGCTGCCGGCCTCAGTCCACCACGCGAAACGCTTCCGCATCGGCCGGCCAGCCGCCCGCAAAACAGAAGGCTTCGAGGCTCGCCAGCCGGCCCTCGCGGAGCTGCAGGACGAATTCGGCCGGCTCGGCGAGCTGCGGGTGCCTGGCCATCAGCGGCCGCAACCGCGGCGCGGCACCGGGACCAATCACCGGTACCGAGTCCGGCACCGCAAAGCGGGTCATGAAACCGACGCCGCTGTGGGTACGCGAGACGACGCTGGCCTGCGCCAGCTGTGCGCGCAGGGCGGCGAGCGCCTCGCCCTCGCCCTGCAGCAACGCGCCGAGCATGTTGCGCTCCAGAGCCGACAGCGGTCCCGGACCGTCGATGCTTCCCGGGCGTGGCGGCGGTGAGTCATGCATGGTGCGGATCCGGTTCAGGTCGAGGTTCAGGGCATGCGGCGGTCAGCCCGGCTGGTCAGGATGCGTCTTCAGGTGCGCCCGGCGCGGCCGATGGCAAACGACAGAAGCCCTGCGGCGGCACATCCAGGGCGCTGTTGAACTTGCTCGACATATTCTGGAAAGCGATGAGCGCCGTCAACTCGACGATGGCATCGTCGCTGTAGTGTCGGCGCAGCTCGGCCATCAGCGCCTCGGTCACGCCACGCCCGGTGATGGTCATCGCCTCGGCGTAGTCCAGCGCGGCACGCTCGGGCGCCGAGTAGAGGCTGCTCGTACGCCAGGCCTCCAGCGCCTCGACTTTGGCCATCGAGCCGGCACGGCGAGCCAGCGTTGCCGAATTGATGTCCACGCAGAAGTGGCACCAGTTGAGCTGCGAAACGCGCACCGTCAGCAGCGAACGCAGCACCGGGTCGAGCAGCGAACGTCGCGAGTCGAGTGCGCCGTAGAGCATCGCCACGGTCATGAACAGACGCGGCACCCTGCCCCACAGCAAACCGGGCAGCAGCACCTCGCCATAGCGACGCTTCTGACTCCTGAAAAACGGCTTGAGGTACCAGGGATAGCTGGCAACCGGTCTGGCCTGAATGCGCATCGGCTCGACTCCCGGGAGGAAAGTCCTGATGGAAGATCAGTGTGAAGCTTATGTACAATCTTCGCCGCAGGAAGCGATGCCGGGACTATATTCGAGTCAAACCCGGCCTGTACAAGAAGAAGAGCAATGGCTACTCAAGACAACTTTCCACCCAGGCGCCGCGCGAC
>JAHDYN010000293.1 GCA_023383735.1 Gammaproteobacteria bacterium
CCGCCACCGTATAGGGCGAAGCCAGGTACACCTGCGCCGAGTTGGCGCCCATGCGCCCCTTGAAGTTGCGGTTGGTCGAGGAAATGCACACCTCGTTCTCGGCCAGCACGCCGGCGCCGAGGGCGGCACAGGCACCGCAGCCGGTCGGCAGGAGATAGGCGCCGGCTGCCGAGAGCGTCGCCAGCGTACCGTCAGCGGCCGCCCGGGCCATGACCTCGGATGACGAGGGCGCAACCAGCAGCCGGGTACCCCGCGCGACTTTTCGCCCCTTCAGCACCTCGGCAACCATGTGCAGGTCGTCGAGCGTGGCGCCGACGCAGGCCCCGATATATGCCTGATCGATGTGCACACGGTCGCAGTCATCCACCGGCCCGCTGTTGGCCGGCGAATGCGGTGCTGCCACCTGTGGCGCCAGGCTGCCGGCCGCAAAGTCGTGGACGCTGTGGTAACCGGCATCGGCATCGCTGCGCCACTGCAGGGCATCGGCCGCCGGCTCGCGGCCCGCCGCGCGGATCGCTGCCAGCGTGACTTCATCGGCCGCGACGATGCCGGTTTCGGCGCCCAGCTCGGCAGCCATGTTGGTCAGCACCATGCGTTCCCAGACCGACATGGCACGCACCGTCTCGCCGTCATACTCGATCACGCGACCACCGTTTTCCATGCCCAGCTCGCGGCACAGGAACAGGGCGATGTCCTTGGCAACGACGCCGCGGCCGAAGCGCCCGGACCAGCTGACCAGCACGGTCTCCGGCACCTGGATCCAGATCTCGCCGGTCACGACCACGCCGGTCATCTCGATGGCGCCGAAACCGGCCATGAAGCAGCCGAAGGCGCCACCCGTGCTCGAGTGGGAATCCCCGCCGCAGGCGAACATACCGGGCTGCAGCAGGCCCTGCTCGGCAAGCAGCACGTGGCCGATGCCGCGCATGTCGAAGAAATTGCGGATGCCGAACGCGGCGGCGAAGTCGCGCGTCAGCTGCAATATGGCAGCTGATTCGGCGTCCACGGCCGGTGTGAAATGATCGCTGCAGAGCACGATCCGCTCCGGGTCCCAGACGCCGGCACCCAGCTCTTTCAGCCGTGGCCAGATGCGCCGCGGGCCACCGGAATCGAGCAACAGCGCCAGGTCCACCTTGCAGCTCAGGATCTCGCCCGGCCGGGCCACCGGCTCCCCGGCGGCACGCGCCAGGATCTTCCCGCTCAGCGTCTGTCCCGAGGGCCGCTCACTCATGCAATGCTGCTCGCGCTTGACCTGCCGCATTCAGTGTCCGGACAATGTCGCCCTTGTCTCAAGGCGAGCGTCCGGCACCGTACCATGCTGATCCAGGTTCTGAAGTCCAAAATACACCGTGTGACGGTTACCGCCGCCGACATCGATTACATCGGCAGCATCACCATCGATGAAGACCTGATGGATGCCGCCAACCTGATCGAAAACGAGCAGGTGCACGTGCTCAACCAGCGCAACGGCGCCCGCATCGTCACCTACGTCATCAAGGGCGAGCGCGGCTCCGGCGTGATCTGCATGAACGGCCCCGCCGCGCTCCTGTTCTCGGTCGGCGATATCGTGCTGGTCCTGTCCTATGCCGGGATGGATTTCTCGGCAGCCAGGGCCTTCAAGCCGACCATCATCTTTCCCGACACCGCCAGCAACCGCCTGGTCCCCGGCGCTCCCTAAAGTATCCCCTTCAGCTTCTCGGCGATCTTCACCACATCGGCCGGATCAGCCTGGCTGACGTCTGCGTACTCGGTAAAGCGCTCGGGGATCTTGATCGTCGCATCGATGCCCATCTGCTCACCGACCATCGGGAAGCCTTGCGGCCCCTTCGGCGCCGAGGGATCGAGCACAAAGGCCTGGCCCGAGCGGTTGATGATGATGTCGCTGTAGGGCTGCACGCGGGTCTGTATCGCCCACTCGACCGCCGACAGGTCGTAAGGGTTCACGTCCGGGCCGACGACCACGGCGATCTTGGCGGTTCGCGGCCAGCGGCCGGCTGCGCCCCACAGGGCGTGCAGCACATACTTGCCGAACTCCGGATGCGGCTTGTGGGCCCCATCGACATTCAGCTGCACGATGTAGGTCATGTTCGGCGTGACCACGCAATCCTTCACTTCAGGAATCTTGCGCTGCAGGTCGGAGAGCATCTCGCCCTCGATCGGGATCAGCGCCAGGTAGTTGTGATCAAACGGCGGCATCATCTCGATGGTCGCGTACCAGAGCGGATTCTTGCGATGGGTGATGCAGGTGACATCGAACAGCGGGAAAACCTGGTGCTTGTCGTAGTAGCCGACCGAGTTCGAATGCCAGCCGATGATCTGCTGCGGCACATCGGGCTGGAACACGCCCTCGATCACGTACTCGGCAGTCGCCGGCACCTCGAGATCGACGGTCTCGCACTTCACCAGTTCCACCGGTGAACCGCGCAATCCGCCCGCATATTCATATTCATCGAGGCCGTAGGGCACGCCAGTCGCAGCAGCCATGTGCACGGCCGGATCGCACTGACAGGCCACCGCGATCTCCAGCGGCTTGCCCATGCGCTGCGCCTTGGCCAGATGCAGGCCGATGTGGTTCATCGGCGGATTCCAGAAGGCAAACACGGACAGCTGCTTCTTCTGCTCCTTCTCGGTATAGCTGCCACCCTGCGGATGCTGGCAGTTCCACAGCTGTGTCAGCCGATACCAGCCGACGTTGCGCACACCGGTTTCCGGATCCTTGGTAACCACGACACCGCCGGTGATGTAGGACGCGCCTTCCTTGCCGATCCAGACGTGCGGCAACTGCTTGTCGACCGAGATATCGTCCTTGCCGATCACCACGTCCTTGCAGGGTGCCTTGCCGCGTTCGACCATCTTCGGCTTGTGCCAGGTGCTGCGGTCATTGAGGATCCGCGCATGCTTGATCTTGGCTTCGATGGGGTCGGCGGTTTCGATGGTCATGCCGGTGCGCTCGCGCGTACCGAAGGGATTGAAGATCACGGGTACGCCGGGCGTGTTGTAACCCTTGAGGTTCTTGAGCATCAGCCCGGGGCCGTTGATCTCGGCCAGGTAGCGCATCAATGCCTGGAGTTCATTGGTCCCGTGTGCACAGTCCAGCGGCACATCCACGTTTTTGAGCTGCCCGGCCTTGTCC
>JAHDYN010000294.1 GCA_023383735.1 Gammaproteobacteria bacterium
AGGCAGTCGACCAGACCACGGCCATGCCACCGTCCGTCAGCGCCTGAACCATGCGCCAAAGATCCTGTCGACTGACGGGATCGACGCCGACACTGGGCTCGTCCAGCAGCAACACCCTGGGCCTGGCCATCAGCGCACAGGCCAGTCCCAGCTTTTGCTTCATGCCGCCGGAGAGCTTGCCGGCGAGGCGGCCCGTGAACGGCCCGAGCCGGGTGAATTCGAGGAGACTTGCGAAGATCTCCGCGTGCTGATCGGCATTCATGCCGCGCAGCCGTGCGTAAAGACGCATGTTCTCCAGCACCGAGAGATCTTCATAGA
Organism: Gammaproteobacteria bacterium; assembly: GCA_023383735.1. Classification (GTDB taxonomy): domain Bacteria; phylum Pseudomonadota; class Gammaproteobacteria; order Steroidobacterales; genus SHZI01. The sequence goes on from JAHDYN010000294.1 coordinate 319, forward strand.
GACCAAAGCGCTGGGGCATGTAGCCGCTGGCGATGTGGATGGCGTCGTTGTCCTCAACCACATCGAAGCCGGCCAGCGTGACGCTGCCGCCATCCGGCACCAGCAGTCCGGTCATGATCCGCATCAATGTGGTCTTGCCAGCCCCATCGGGGCCGACCAGGCCGGTGAGTTGACCGTAGCGGATTCTGGCACTGAAGCCGCGCAGGGCTTTGACCTCGCCGAAATGCTTGGCGACGCCTTGAATGACGACGGCGGAGCCGGTGTCGTGCGTGGATCTGCTGCCGCTGGCGGGGTGTGCGCTCATCTCATGGCCGACGGACTGGTTTGTCACTCATCCAGTCGGTGTCCACATCGACTGTCACCGGCATGCCCTGGCGCAGGGCCATATCGGCATCGACAACGACCACACGCAAGCGGTAAACGAGGTCGGTACGCAGATCCGTGGTCTCTACCGTCTTCGGCGTGAACTCCGCGCGCGGCGAGACAAAGCCGATCTGGCCGTTGTAGACCCTGGACGATGAATCAGTGTGGACCCGGACGGGCGCACCCGGCGCAATGCGGCCAAGATCCGGCTCACTGACATAGGCGCGCACATAGACCGGATCGCGCAGGCTCAGGCTGTAAACAGGCGTACTGCTGACCACCATGCTGCCGGGTTCGCGCACCCGTGCGATCACGGTGGCATCGCTGGGCGCCACCAGTTCAGTATCGGCCAGCGCAGTTTGCGCCTGTGCCAGCGCCGCCTGGGCTGCTGCCACCCGTGCCTCGCCGGCGGCGACGTCTTCGCTGCGGAATCCCGCTGTAGCCAGCGACAACGCTGCCTTGGCCGCCGCCAGGCTGGCTGCAGACTGGTCGCGTGCAGCACGCGCGGCATCGACGGTACGCTCGCTGCTGGCTCCCGATTCGAGCAGCGCGCTCTGGCGCCTGAAGTTGCGCCCGGCCTCGTCAGCGACCGCCTGCATCCGGCGCATCCCCTCCAGTGCCTGGGCAATTTCCTGCGGACGATTGCCACTGCGCAGCTTGTCGAGTTCTGCTGCTGCGGCCTGCAACTCAGCCTCGGCTGCCGCCACCTTCTCGCGATAGGGCCTGGCATCCAGCCGGGCCATCACATCGCCGACGGTGACGCTGTCGCCCTCGTCAAAGTCCATGCTGGCTACACGACCGGGCTGACGGAAAGCCAGCTCCACCTCACGGATGTCGACGTTCCCATACAGTCGAAGCACACCGTCATTTCCACCGTCGCGCAGCACCCGGAACGACACCAGGCCCGCGATGGCGATCACGGCAACGGTGGCCACGATCCAGCGGGCCTTGCCAGTGGAGAGGTTCGGAATCTTCATCTGTTGATCCCACCCGGGGAAGTTGCTCGATCCGGTTGCAGCGGGGGAACTCCTGCATCATCTCCAGTACTGCCGGGCATCCCGATCGTCCGCAAACGCCAGGCCACTGTCGCGATGCTTGCCCATACGAGAGTGCGCAGGCTCATGGCGATCACCGTACGTTGCTCGTAGGCGCCGTCGAAATAGACATGCACGCCAAACGCGACGAACGTGAGCGCGGTTCCTGCGGCAATGGCGATGGCCAGCCACAGAGCCCAACGCTGCCGGTTCCACAACCCGACACCCGCAACGACATAGGCGAATCCCGCGAGGAAGTTGAACCACAGCACGAAAGGCACATAGTTTCCGGCAGCACCGCGTGCCGCCCCATCGACAAACAAGACCGCGCCACCTTCCCTGACAGTCAGCAGACCGAAACCGATGGCAATCAGGGAAATTGCCAGGCGCCAGGCACCGCGTTGCTTGAGTGTCATCATCGACGTGGCTCCCGGTTCAGGCGGGTATTTCATGGGGCGTTCACGATTCCACGCTGATAGATCGCAAAAACGCGTGGGGCATCGCGACGCATGTGTTCGACGTCGCCGACCAGCAGCGACTGCATGACCAGACCCTGAATCGTGCCGATGAACAGAATGGCCGCCGCCTCACCATCCAGAGAGGACGCCAGTTCGCCACTGGCCTTGCCGTTCTCGATAAGTTGCTGCAGGCGCTCCCGGTATCGTTGAATCAGGCTCTGCACAATGCGCTTGGCCGCCGTGGATTCGGCCCGCTGAAGCTCACCGAACATCATTCTGGGTACGCCGGGGTGTTTGGCCACAAATTCGATATGCGCCATGAACATCGCCTGCATCGCTTCCAGGGCCGAGTCGATCCCCTGTACTGATTTGTCGATTCGGGCCAACAGGCGTTCGGCCACCCACTCCATGACCGACTGCCAGATGGCCTCCTTGTTGGGAAAGTGCCGAAACAGTGCACCCTGGGTAACGTCCATGTGCCTGGCGATAACCGCCGTCGTGATCTCGCTGGGATTTCGCGACGCGGCAAGCTCCACGACAGACCTTACCGTCACGGCCCGGCGCTTGTCGGCGGGAAGATGTCTGGAACGACTCTCCATAACTGGCACCTTGGTAAAGATAGTAATTGCTTACTATCTTATCAGAACAGTCAGCATCCGCAAACAGCTGCTGTTGATTCCACTCGGGGAAGTTGCTCGATCCGGTTGCGGCGGGGGAGCTTGATCGCAGGTACGCGTCAGCTCAGCATACCCGCCTGACTCCTCGGTACAGGCCGGCATCATGAAAACCACCTTCAAGCTGATACTGATATTGGCGGTTATTGCAATTAACCCTGCCGCGCTGGGCGCCGACGAATCCGGCTGCCTTGCTTGCCACAGCAAGAACGAGTTCGACAAACTGAGTGCCGGCGAAATTGGTGCTGCAGTCAAAGATGCCGGCATCCCGCCGCA
>JAHDYN010000295.1 GCA_023383735.1 Gammaproteobacteria bacterium
GCTTGCCGTGCCCGCAGCCGAAAATGGGCTGCCGGCCCTGCCCGGCGCCGTGCAGCCGGTGGCCGAGGCGGTCAAACCGGCCGGAACGGATGCCGCTGCGCCAGCCCGGCTCATCAAGGTGCGCACCGGTGTGCTCGAGGTCGAGATCGATCTGCACGGCGGCGATCTCAGCTCGGCGAAGCTGCCCACCTATCCGGTACACAAGGATCAGCCCAATGTGCCGTTGCAGCTGCTGAACAGCCAGCCCGACGCGTTTTTCGTCCTGCAGAGCGGTCTGCGTGCCGCCGGAGCGCAGCCGGAAGCCAACCATCTGGCCGAGTACACCGCGGCCGGCACCGAGTTCGTGCTCGCCGAGGGCGCTGACGAGCTTGTCGTGCCGCTGCAATGGCAAAGCCCGACGCCGGGACTGACGGTTGAAAAAACCTTTCGCTTCCACCGCGACAGCTTCAAGGTCGACCTCGAATACACGGTGCAGAATGCGGGCGCCGAACCGTACCAGGTTGCCAACTACGTCCAGCTGCAGCGCCACTATGCGCCGCCCGAGCGCTCGATGTTCGATGTCGACAGCTATTCCTTTTACGGGCCGGTGATCTACAACGGCAGCAAGTACGAAAAGCTCGACGTCGACGATCTCGCCAAGACCCCGGTCACCCAGTCCGTGGAAAAAGGCTGGCTGGCAGCGATCCAGCACCATTTTCTGGCCGCCGCCGTACCGCCGGCCGCCGAGATCTGGAGCTACGAGGCGCGATTCGCCGCCGGGCGTTTTCTGGTCAGCGCAATCGGGCCGCTGCAGACCGTCGCACCGGGCGCCTCGGCAAGCTTCAATACCCAGCTCTTTGTCGGGCCGAAGATGCAGGAACAGCTGGCTGCCATCGCGCCGGGGCTGGACCTGACTGTCGATTACGGTGCCTTCGCCCTGCTGGCCCAGCCGCTGTTCTGGATCATCCAGAAAATCCACAGCTATGTGGGCAACTGGGGCCTGGCCATCATCATCTGCACCCTGTTGATCAAGCTGGTCTTCTACAAGCTGAGCGAAACCAGCGGCCGTTCAATGGCGCGCATGCGTCAGATGCAGCCGCGCATGAAGGCGCTGCAGGAGCGCTACAAGGACGACAAGCAGGCGCTGAGCAGCGCGATGATGGACCTCTACAAGAAGGAAAAGGTCAATCCGGCCGCCGGCTGCCTGCCGATGCTGGTACAGATTCCGTTCTTCATGGCCTTCTACTGGGTGCTGCTCGAAAGCGTGGAGATGCGCCAGGCGCCCTTCATGCTGTGGATCACCGACCTGTCCTCGAGGGATCCCTACTTCGTGCTGCCCCTGCTGATGGGCGCTGCCATGTGGTTCCAGCAAAAACTCAACCCGCCGCCGCCGGATCCCGTGCAGGCCAAGATGATGCAGGCCATGCCGATCATCATGACCGGCATGTTTGCCTTCTTCCCGGCCGGGCTCGTCGTGTACTGGCTGACGAATTCGGTGCTGTCGATCGCCCAGCAGTGGCGCATCAACAAGGTGCTCGGCGCCAACTGAGCCGGTGGCGCCCGATACCTGTGTCGTCGGGTAGCGAGTCATGACGCAAACGGGCTTGACCATCGCCGGTCGCGCCACGCCAGCCGGGCGGGGCGGCATCGCGGTGATCCGCATCTCCGGGCCCGCCGTGCGGGAAATAGCCGTCGCCATGCTGGGTCGCTGTCCGCAGCCGCGCCACGCCGAGCTGCGTGATTTCATGGATGCCGAAGGTCAGCCGATAGATACCGGCATCGCCCTGTACTTTCCGGCGCCCGATTCATACACGGGCGAGGATGTGCTTGAACTGCAGTGTCACGGTGGCACCGTCGTGACGGAAATCCTGCTCGAGCGCGTATTGGCACTCGGTGCCCGCATCGCCCGGCCCGGCGAGTTCTCCGAACGGGCCTTCCTCAATGACAAGCTCGATCTGCTCCAGGCCGAAGCCATCGCCGACCTGATCGATGCCGGTTCACGCGCCGCGGCGCGGGCGGCGCAGCGCTCGCTGCAGGGTGACTTCTCCGCAGCCGTGCTGGCGCTGAACGAGGAGGTGACCGGACTGCGCACCTACATCGAGGCAGCCATCGATTTTCCCGACGAGGAAATCGAGTTGCTGGGCGACGCAGAGCTCAAGCGGCGTATCGCTGTCGTTGCGGCCGGCTTTGCGCGCCTCGAAAAGACCGCGCGCCAGGGCCGGCTGTTGCGCGACGGACTGCAGGTGGTGCTGGCCGGCCGCCCCAACAGCGGCAAGTCCAGCCTCTTCAATGCGCTGGCTGGTTATGCCGCCGCGATCGTTGCCAGCCAGCCCGGCACGACCCGCGACCTGGTCCGCGAGCAGATCAACATCGATGGCCTGCCGCTGCATGTGGTCGATACGGCCGGCCTGCGCAGCACCCTTGATCCGGTTGAACAGGAAGGCGTGGCGCGCACCCGTGCCCAGCTCGGTGTAGCCGATCTGGCGCTGCTGGTCATCGATGCCAGTGAGGACGCTGGCGGTGCTTCCGGCGAGCCTGCCGATGTGGCCGGCCTGCTCGGCGAAATACCAGCCGGCATTCCGGTGATCGTCCTGCGCAACAAGATCGACCTGAGCGGTGAGCCCCCCGGTGCCGCTCCCGAGCAGGTGGCGGGACATCCGGTATTGCGGGTTTCTGCGCTAACCGGCGCCGGACTCGATGAGCTCCGGCAGGCGATCAAGACAGTCGCGGGTTTCAGCGACCCGGGCGAGGGCACCGTCATCGCCCGCCAGCGGCATCTCGATACGCTGCAACGGGCGCACGCGCATTTCGAGGCCGGCTGCCGCGTGCTGGAGCAAAGCCAGGCGGGTGAGCTGTTCGCCGAAGAACTGCTGCAGGTTCAGAACACGCTGGCCGAGATCACCGGCGAGTTCAGCAGCGATGATTTGCTGGGGAGGATCTTCTCCAGCTTCTGTATCGGAAAGTAAGCGCGAGAGCCCGCTGGCTCACCCCGCAGCCGACATATCCGGCATCACGATGGCATTGGGCCCGCCGTCGAGCGTTGCGCAATGCACGCGGTTGCGGCCGGCGTTTCTGGCGCCGCAGAGCGCCTG
>JAHDYN010000296.1 GCA_023383735.1 Gammaproteobacteria bacterium
GACCAATTCGCTGGCCTCCAACGACCTGGTCACCAATCACTCCGGCTATGCGCGCCAGCGCAAGGCCATGCTGGCGAGTGGCCTGGAGCTCTTTGAGCTGCGGCCCGATGCCGGTGCGTGCCAGCGCCTGATTGCCACCGCAGGCGGTTGCGCCAACGGGCGCGAATTTGCCCTGCATTCGAAGTCGCTGGTGGTGGACCGGCGCGTGGTTTATGTGGGTTCCTTCAACATCAATCTGCGCTCGACCTACCTGAATTCGGAAACCGCGCTGATCATCCACAGCCCGCTGCTGGCTGAACGGATCGCCGCATCCATCGAGGAACTGATGGCGCCGGACAGCAGCTGGCAGGTGCTGCGGCGCGCATCCGGCGGCCTGGAGTGGCGTACCGATAGCGGCAGCGGGCCGGTGGTCGAGACACATGAGCCGATGAGCGGTTTCTGGCGGCGCTTCACTTCGCGCGTCTACCGGATGTTTCCGCTGGAAAAGTACCTCTAGTGCGAACGGCGCAGGCGCGCCGCAATATCCGGATCCAGGCGCGCCGGGGCGGCACCGGGCCGCACGGCGTGGGCGATGCGCCGCAGGCGCGCCGGATCGTGGATGTGGTAGACGTGGCTGCTGCGCTGGATGATGCCCTGGCGTTCCAGCCGGCGCAGGGTGCGGTTCACATGCACCACGCTGAGACCGGTGGCGTCGGCGATCAGCTCCTGGTTGACCGGCCATTCGAATCCGTCAGTCGCATCCAGTCCCACGTCCTTCATGCGCGCCCAGAGCTCGCAGATCAGGCGCGCCAGCCGCTCTTCGGCAGTCATCCGGCCGATGGCGAGCAGGTGATCCTGGAGCGGGGCCTGCTCCTCGGCTTCCAGCCACCACAGCATTGCGCCGATCCGCGGTGAACCGGCGATCAGGTCGAGCAGGGCGCTGCCGGCCACCGGGGTCCAGGTGCAGTGCGTGACGGTGGTCAGGCTGAACCTGGCCACCGGTGTGACGAAAATGCAGGGATCGCAGAAGTCACCGGGAATGATGAAGTCGAGAATCTGGCGCCGCCCGTCTTCGAGCGTGCGGTGCTTGATGGCCCAGCCCTGATGCATGAGTACCGCGGTACTGCCGGCGTGGCCGTAGGTCATGAGGTCTTCATCGGGTGCTGCCCTGCGCAGCGGCCGGGTGAGTGCCTGCAGGCTGAGGATCTCGGCCGGGCTCAGGTCGATAAAGCGCTGCAGCCGCGTGATCAGGGCTGATCCCGCGGCAGGCTCAACAGGCGATGCGTTTCGTGCCACGCGCTGCACTCCACGGCAAAAGCTGTCTCAGGTTAAGGCATTCCGGGCCGATGGGTCGGATTATGCAAGGGTTGATGTTGTGTTGTGTCCACGGAGGATCTCGAAATGAGTACCGCAGAAGTCGTTACCGGTACCGGCACTGCCGCCCGGACCGCCCTCGGCCGGCTTGCCGGGGCCACGAGCCAGGATCAGACAGCCACCCGCAAGGCTGACAGGAAGCCGGCCGAAGCCGCGCCGTGCATCAGTCCTGAAGAACGGGTCCAGATGATTTCGGAAGCCGCCTATTTCCGGGCTGAACAGCGCGGTTTCATGGTGGGTGACGATCTGGCCGACTGGCTGGCTGCCGAGTCCGACATCGATGCACTGTTGCTGGGCAGCGATCCGGCTCAGTCGAGCAAGTGAGACAGGAATCCGTCGGCCAGCTTGGGTTCGAACCAGGTCGACTTCGGTGGCATCACCTGATTGGCGTCGGCCACCGCCATCAGTGCATCGAGGCTGGTGGGGAACAGGGCAAAGGCTGCGGCCATTTCTCCGCTGTCGACCCGGCGTTCGAGTTCTGACAGACCACGGATCCCGCCCACGAAGTCGATGCGTTTGTCGCGCCGCGGGTCGCCGATGCCGAGCACCGGCGCCAGCAGTTGATCCTGCAACAAGCTCACGTCGAGGCTGGCAACCGGGTCGGCCGGAATGAGGGCGGGTTTGATGTCGAGCCGGTACCAGCGCTTGTCGAGATAAAGGCCGAACTGGCCCGCATGGGCCGGTTTGGCCTGCCCGTCGACCGCTGCGACGCTGAACTGCCTGCCGATACGGGCAAGAAAATCCTTCGCGCTCTGGCCGTGCAGGTCCCTGACCAGGCGGTTGTAGTCGAGGATGCGCATTTCGTCGTGCGGGAAGGCCACGCACAGGAAGTAGTTGTAGTCCTCGTCGCCGCTGTGGCGCGGGTTGGCCGCAGCGCGTTGCGCCGCGACGCGTGAAGCCGAGGCCGAGCGGTGATGGCCGTCGGCAATGTAGAGGGCCGGCATCGCGGCCACGATCTGCGTGATGCGCCGGATCGGCAGTTCGTCCTCGATCACCCACAGCGTGTGTTGCACGCCATCATCCGCCACCACATCGTAAGTCGGTGTGCCCTGCGTGGCGGTGGCGATGATCGCACCGAGCGCCGCGTTGGCACGATAGGCGAGCAGTACCGGGCCGGTTTGCGCATTCAGCGCGCTGATCTGTCGGACCCGGTCATCTTCCTTGTCCGGCCGGGTGAACTCGTGTTTGCGGATCCGGTTGCGGTCGTACTCGGCAACGCTGCCGACACAAGCGATACCGGTCTGCACGTGCCCGCCCATGCGCAGCCGGTAGATGTAGTAGCAGGGTTTGAGGTCGCGGATGAGTACGCCCGAGTCGATGAGCCTGTGCAGATTCCCGGTGCCCTTGGCATAGACCTCGGGCGCGTACGGATCGGTGCCTTCAGGCAGGTCGATCTCTGGCTTGGAGATGTGCAGGAAGCTGAAAGGCCGGCCTGCGGCGCGTGCCCGCGCCTCGCCGCTGTCGAGTACATCGTAGGGCGGTGCGGCGACGGCAGCGGCCTGGGCCGGCACCGGCCGCAGTGCCCGGAACGGGCGGATGAGTGTGGACATGTGCGGGATCCTGAATTAAAGGGAGAGGCCTGCCGGGGTGCCGTGATCAGCTCAGTCCGAGCACCTCGAAAGCAGCGCGTTCACCGGATTCCATTGCGCCTTCCATGCCGCGATTCGACACCGCCGTGTGCTCGCCGCAGAAATGG
>JAHDYN010000297.1 GCA_023383735.1 Gammaproteobacteria bacterium
GGGCGCGCAGCAGCCTGCCGCCCGAGTTGCTGGCCAATATCCACCACGACGAACAAGACGAACCGGCAAGCTGAGCGCGATGGCAGGCCTGCGCGCCGGAATATTTTCCGCACCGCCGGTCTGGGATGCGGTGCGGATCGAGTCCGAGCCGCTGCCGGCACTTCTGGCACGCAATCTGGACGCCCTGTTCAGCGGTGCGGCCGACTACCTGGAGGCCCATTCAGACGCGCTGCTGTTGTTCGTGCTGATCGGCTGCGTGCTGTTCGCGCTGGCCCTGCAGTTGCGGCGCCTGGGGCGTTCGACGGCCGATGCCGATGGTGCGCCGGGCATCACCCTGCGCCGACCGTTTCTCGTGCTGTCCATGCTCTGGATGCTGTTTGGTCCGGAGCTGTTGCTGCCGGCACTGGATGCCGGGCTTGAGGCCCTGCGCGCCGGCCTCGTCATGGGGCTGCTGGCGGTGCTGCTGCCGGAGTTCGTGGTGCGCAGCGCTGTGCTGCCTTTGCGCGGGCTGCTGGCGCTTACCTTCCTGGTGATGGCCGAGCGTGCGCTGCTCGGTGATCCCTTGTACGGCCGCATCCTCAGCATGATCCTGGCGGTACTCGGTATCGGCTTGTTTCGTCGTCTGCGCAGCATCCTGGATGCCGGTTCGTTCCGTTCGGCAGACGCGCGCGCATCTGCCGGCATCTCGAAGCTGCTCCGGACGATCAGCCTGGGGCTGGCGCGATATGCGCCGCCGCTGCTTCTGGCCGGTCTGCTGGCCGAAGCGGTCGGTGCCGAGCTGTACGGTAATGAACTGACCAGCGGTGTGCTGTACCTGGTCACCGTGCTGACGGCGTATATCGCCGCCGACATGCTGGTGCAGGATGCCGTCGTGCAGATCGTCCGCGGTCCGGCTGCCAACTGGCTGCGCGCCGTGCGCCGGTACCCGGACCAGGTGATCCACTACAGCCTGCTGGTATTCCGGGTGCTGCTGGTGGTCGGCGTTGTCGCCCTGCTGCCGGTCGTGCTGCCGCTGCTCCAGCCGGTCTGGGCTGCCGTTTCCAGGGCGCTCACCACGCCGCTGGCACTCGGCTCCATCGGCCTGTCCCTGAGCGATGTGATCGCTTTTGCGGTGAGCGTGGTGCTGGCTGTCAATGCCGCACGCCTGGTGCGCTTCCTGTTGCAGGAAGACGTGGTCTCGCGCCTGCCGCTCTCGGCCGCGACGGCGTCGGCGGTCACCCGGCTTGCCTACTACGGCATTATGGTGGCCGGTGTGCTGTTCGCCTTTGCCGCAGCCGGCCTGGAGCTGAGCCAGCTGACGATGGTGGTCAGCGCGCTCGGGGTGGGCATCGGCTTTGGCCTGCAGGATGTGGTCAAGAACTTCGTCTCCGGGCTGGTGATCGCTTTCGAGCATCCGTTCCGCGAGGGCGATGTGATCGCCACGGGTGAGATCACCGGCCGCCTGCAGGAGATCGGCTTGCGGGCCAGCCGGATCCGCACCTTCGATGGTGCGGAAGTCATGGTGCCGAATGCCAACCTGATCTCTGCGGATGTGACCAACTGGACGCTGAGCGATCGTACACGGCGCATCGAGATCCTCGTCGGCGTGGATTACGGCAGCGAGCCACGCCAGGTACTGGAGGTGCTGAACGCCGCACTGGCGGGCCATCCGGGCCTGGCGGCCCACCCGGAGCCCGTGGTGCTGTTCAAGGATTTCGGCCCCAGTTCGCTGGATTTCTCGGTACTGGCCTGGACGCCCGATGTCGATGAGCGACTGAGGGTCGAGAGCGAGGCGCGGGTGCGGATATTTTCTGCATTGCGCGAGGCCGGCATCGGCATTCCCTTCCCGCAGCTCGATCTGCATGTGCGCGACACGCCGTCCGGCCCGCAGGCGCCGCCGCCGGTCGCTGGCTGAGGCGCTGCTGCGCCGGAACTGCGAGCTGCGTCACACAGTCAGTGGCGCTACCGGTATAGGTTCCCGTCTGGTGCAGAGCGCGGAGACGGGTCGTGAGTATCCTAGACATCTTCAAGAAGAAGTCGCCTGCCGCGGGCAGCGCACACCGCAACGCCCATCCGCCCGCCGGAAACAGCAACAAGCCCCGCGGCGACCAGGGCGTGGCAGGCTATGGCGCCAATCCCTACGACACCTACACCTGGGAACTGCATACTGATCAGGAGAATGGCGAGCGCCAGCTCAAGCGGGCGCATGTCATCGACAAACCCAAGCCCGACGGCGAGACCTTCAATCCCTACGACACCGGCAAGTTCAGCGGCGGCTGGTAGGCGCGGCTCCTACAAACGCAGCGCCCCGTCGATCTCGAAGCAGCGTCCCGACACATAATCGTTCTGCAGGATGAATTCCACGGTCTGGGCGATCTCGTCCGGCTCGCCCGTGCGCTTGAGCGGAATGCCTGAAGTCAGCTTTTCGCGCGCCTCGGGCTTCATGGCGGCGACCATTTCCGTATTGATGAAACCCGGGGCGATCGAGGCGGCGCGGATGCCGTAGCGGGCCAGTTCCTTGGCCCAGGTGACGGCCATCGCGGCCACGCCGGCCTTGGCCGCCGTGTAGTTGGTCTGGCCGGCATTGCCCGCGCGCGAGATGCTGGAGATATTGATGATCACGCCGGGATTGCCCTTCACGATCATGCGTTCGGCGGCTTCACGCCCGCAGAGGAACACGCCGGTCAGGTTTACGTCGATCACGGCCTGCCACTGGGCAAGGCTCATCTTGCCCTGCACCTGGCCGTCCTTGAACTTGATCAGCAGGGCATCGCGCGTGATGCCGGCATTGTTGACCAGTGCATGCACGGCGCCACAGCGCGCGACAACGTCGTCGAAGAGCCGGATCACATCGGCTTCAACGGCAACATTGGCGGCAAAGCACTCGACACGGGCGCCGGCCTGCTTGCAGGCAGCGGCGGTTGCGTCCAGGTCTTCGGCCTTCATGTCGACCAGTGCCAGTACCGGCTGATGCTGCGACAGGCGCCTGGCCATTGCGGCGCCCAGACCGCGGGCGGCGCCCGTGATCACGATGGTCTTGTCCTTGAGGTTCATCAGCCACT
>JAHDYN010000298.1:0-1035 GCA_023383735.1 Gammaproteobacteria bacterium
CCACAGAGCATCCGGTAGACTGTGTTCATAACCATGCTAACCTCTCTGCCAGCTTTCGATTCTGACTATAACATCCCGTCTGCACTCGGAAAAACCACCTGTTGCATAGACATCATCCCCGAATTGCGCTACCGCCGTCGCGGCCCATAGCGCTGATGGCCGGCGAGCCGGGGTGCCGCGCGTGATCCGTCCGGTCGCCTTGTGGATGGCCCTGCGCCATTTGCGCACCCGGCGCGCCAATCAGTTTGCTTCCCTCGTGGGCTTCGCCTCTGTTCTCGGCGTGGCGCTCGGCGTGGCGGCGCTGATCGTGGTTCTGTCCGTCATGAATGGCTTCGAGAACGAGCTCCGCACGCGGCTGGTGACGATCACCGGCCATGGGGCGGTTCTGACCGGCGGGCAGGGAAACGACTGGCGCGAGCTGCGCGATGAACTCGCTGCATGGCCCGGAATCATCGCCGCAGAACCTTATGTGGAACTCGAGGCCATGCTTGCCAACGGCGGCGAACTGGCCGGTGTGGTGATCGAAGGCATCGATCCGGCGCGGGATGGCGCTTCTGCCGATCAGCGCTCGGCCATCTTCGGTACCGGGCTCGACGAGCTGCGTCCGGGTTCCTTTCAGGCCTTGCTGGGACGCGCGCTTGCGCTGCGCCTGGGGCTTTCGCCCGGCGACCGGGTACGGGTGATGGTGCCGGTGCGCGATGCGAGCGGGCGCGTGGCATCAAGGCTGCGGGAAATCACCGTTGCCGGCTTGTTTGAAATAGGCGTGCGCGATCACGATTCGGTGCGTGTGCTGCTCAGTCTGGCCGATGCAGCCCAGCTTGCCGGGCTTGGCGACAATGTCACCGGCATACGCCTGCAGATGGCGGACATCTTCGCCGCGCCGGAGATCCTGCAGCGCTGGACAGCCAGCCAGGCCGCTGCCGGCCGGACCGTTCCGGTCACCAGCGACTGGACGCGCGACAATGCCAGTTACTTCCGGGCCGTGCGGATCGAGAAGGTGATGATGAGCCTGCTGCTGTCGCTGATCATTGCCGT